>JACQRS010000377.1 GCA_016206385.1 Candidatus Rokuibacteriota bacterium
AACCCGAGGCCGTTGGCGCCGACCAGCATCTCAGCGGCGATCAAGGCTCGCCACCCGTAGGCCAGCCCGAGGCGCATCCCCGTGGCGATGCTCGGTAGCGCGCCCGGCACCAGCACGTCCTTGACGATCAGCCAGCGGGAGGCCCCGAGCGTGCGGAGGGCGTTCACGTAGATCCGCGGCACGCTCCTGACGCCCAGCAAGGCGTTGAAGATGACCGGAAACAGGACCGTGTAGTTCACCGCCACCAGGATGGTCCGCTCGCCGAACCCGAACCAGACCAGGAACAGGGGCAGCCACGCGATGCCCGAAATCGACTGGAAGAAGTTCAGGAGCGGGTAGGCGAAGTCCGCGACCCGTCGGCTCATCCCGAGGATCAGGCCGGTCGGGACGCCCACCGCGAGCCCGAGGAGGGCGGCGAGGAGGATCCGTCGCAGGCTTTCCCCGACGACGGTGGGGAGAATCCCCTTGACGAGCAGCTCGGCGAATGCCGCGAGGACCGCTGTCGGGGGTGGCAAGAAGTAGTCGGGGACGGGGAGGGTTGCCGCCGCCACGCTCCACAGGCCCAAGCTTCCCGCCAGCAGCAGGAGCCACGTCGCGGCAATCTCCCAGCGACTTCCAACGACCGCGGATCGCGTGGTCGGTGCTGGCAGCGGCGTTGAGTTGGTTGCTTCCGCCACCTAGACCGTATCCTCCCGGCCCACCTCTTCCCGCACCAGCTTCAACACCAGCTCCTTGGTCGCGCCGAACGAGGAGTCGGACGTGAACAGCTTCCAGGTCCGGTGTTCGCGGGGGATCTTCACCGGTACCAGGGCCTTCACCTTCCCCGGCCGGCGCGACAGCACGCAGCATCGGTCGCCGAGGAACACCGCCTCTTCGACATTATGGGTGACGAAGAGGATGGTCTTCCGGGTGGCCTGGGCGATCGTGTTGAGCTCCTCCTGGAGGGTGATGCGGGTCTGGGCGTCAACCGACGCGAAGGGCTCATCCATGAGCATCACGTGGGGATTTGCGGCCAGGGTCCGCGCCACCGCCACGCGCTGCTTCATTCCCCCGGAGAGTTCGTGCGGATACTTCTTCTCGAATCCTGTGAGGCCGACCAGCTCCACGAAGCGCCGGACAACGGCGGCACGTTCAGCCTTGGCGACGCCCTGGATCTCGAGGCCATGTGCGATGTTGCGTTGCACGGTTCGCCATGGCAGGATCGCGAATTCCTGAAAGACCACGCCTCGATCAGGCCCGGGGCCCGTGACCGCTCGGCCGTCCAGCAGCACGGTTCCGTGGGTCGGTTGGATCAGCCCGGCGAGGATATTCAGAAGGGTGGTCTTGCCGCAGCCGCTCGGGCCGACCACGGTGAGGAATTCGCCCTCCTCGACCTCCAGGTCCACGCCGTCCAGGGCCACCACCCGCTCTTGGGTGAACGGGTTGATGTACTCGTGCGCGAGCCCCCGAACAACGATTTTTGGTCTCACGCCTTTCGTCGACGCCGGCTGTCACCGCACCGGCTTGAGGTCGGTGAACAACTGCGGATGGGTCTTCATCACTTTCTCGATGAACCGCAACTCGATTCCCTGCTGCCACGGCAGCGCGGCCTTGAGCTTCTTCTGCTCCAGGAGGATCTTCACGTTCTCGTCCCACGACGCGATCGTGTGGGGAGTGATCCGCGAATCATAGGTCATGTGGCGGAGCGCCTGCTTCGCGACCGCGACATCCAGGCCCGCGACCCACCGCGTCGCGATCTCGGCGGCCTCGTCCATGTGCTGCCGCGTGTACTGGGTCGCCTCGGCCATGCCGATCACGTAGCGCTCCACCAGCTCAGGGCTCTTTTCGATCAGGTCGTTCCGCACGGCCATGTTGATGTAGTAGCCGATATAGCCCCCGCCGCGGGACACCAGGACGGCGTCGGCGACCTTGGCCTGGATGAGCGACCCGAACGGCTCCCAGATGGCGACCGCCTCCACGCTGCCTCCCTGGAGGGCCGAGACAATATTCCCGGGCGGCACGTTGAGCAGATTCACCTTCTCCCGGGGGACGCCTCGCTTTTTCAGGACGACTCCCAGATACTCGTCCGCCGTCCCACCGATCGGCGTGCCCACCTTCCGCCCGGC
>JACQRS010000396.1 GCA_016206385.1 Candidatus Rokuibacteriota bacterium
GAGCAAGGGAGGCGGGCGCAGCCGGGTGCCCCCTCTCCGGCTCAAAGAGGGCAAGGGCTTCCAGGATCCGCCTGAGGTGGGAAGACCCCTGGCCCAAGGGTACGTGAACGCCCGGGCCTATCAGCTCGACCTGAGCCCCCTCGCCGATCAGGTGGGCAGCGAGGGAAGCGGCCCGGGAGAGCGCAGCCTCGAGCCCTTCGGGCTCGGGCGGGACCGGATCGGCCTCGAGCACCACGCGGACGGCGAGGGCTCCCTCCCCCTCCAGCTCCCTGACCAGAAGGGTATCCGCCTTGGCGCTCGACCTCCAGTGGATCAACCGGGGGTCATCGCCCCAGCGGTACTCGCGGAGGTTGTGGAACTCGGTGCCCTGACCGGGCCGCCGCTCGCGCCCCGCCCCCGCGGGCGCGAGTCCCGCCAGATCCTCGGGTGTCAGCGGTCTCACTGCCGGGTAAACCAGAACCTCCTCGCCGGGGTGGGGGCGGCTCGCCTTGTGAAAGAAACCGAAGGGGAAGCGCGTGACGATTCTGACGCCGGGGAGCCGCTGCCGCCCGCGACGGGGAAATCGCTCCTCGATGGTCACGAGCGCTTCCTGGCCGGGCTCGAGTCTCGGCAGGTAAGAGACCCGCCCGGCGCCGCCGGGACCGGACTCCAGAGCCACGGAGTACGTCGAGAACCATCGCTTGATGTTTGTCAGGACCACGCCCAAGAGCACTGTCTGGCCGGCAAAGATGTCTTTCGGCGTGACGCGGGTGAGCCTGAGCCCCCGCATGGACTGCTCGGACAGGACCCCGGACACGACGATCAGGCCCAGGAGGGTGGAGACGAGAAGGTAGAGAAGGTTGTTGCCGGTGTTGAAGGCGGCCAGGCCGAGCCCAAAGGTGGCGGCGAGAAACCACCAGCCCTCCCGGGTCGGACGGATGGTGCGCGCCGGGCGCAAAAACCGCCGCCAGAGCTCTCCGAGTCGCATTCGCGCGGGGACCGGTCCGCCGCCGCGATGCTAGCGGGGAACCGGGATCTCCTGGACGAGCGAACGGATGATGGTCTCCGCGTCCACCGCCCGACCCCCGGCCCACTCTAGGTTTGAGCGAACGAGGACCCGGTGAGCCAGGGCCGGACCCGCCAGCGCCTTGACATCATCGGGGACCACATAGCTCCGGCCATCGGCCAGCGCCTGAGCCTGAGCCGCCCGGACCAGCGCCTGAGCGCCGCGCGGGCTCACCCCCAGCGCCAGGAACGGAGCGCGACGGGTGGCCTCCACGAGGGACATCACATAGTCCAGGATCGATTCCTCGACACCGACCCGCTGGGCGGCGGCCTGGAGCTGAACCACCTCTTCGGGGGAAAGCACGGGGTGGAGCTCCTCAATGGCCTCCATTCCCCTTCCCCTGAGAATGGCCTTCTCGTCAGCCCGCTCGGGATAGCCGATCCGGATCCTGAGCAAAAAACGGTCGAGCTGGGACTCGGGCAGGGGATGGGTCCCCTGGTACTCCAGCGGGTTCTGGGTGGCCAGAACCATGAACGGCCGCGGCAGCGGATAGGTGTGGTGATCCAGGGACACCTGGAACTCGTTCATGGCCTCCAGGAGACCCGACTGCGTCTTCGGCGTGGTGCGGTTGATCTCGTCGGCCAGGACGATGTGGGCGAAGAGCGGGCCCGGTTTGAAGACAAACTCCTCGCTTTTCGGGTCATACACCGAAACGCCGAGAATGTCAGAGGGAAGGAGATCGGATGTGAACTGGATCCGCTGGAAGGAACAACCGATGGAGCGGGCCAGGGCTTGGGCCAGCGTGGTCTTGCCGACTCCGGGAACATCCTCGATGAGGAGGTGGCCGCGCGCCAGGAGGCCGATGACGGCCAGGCGCACCGCCTGGGGCTTGCCCACCAGCGCCTGACTGATGTTGGCCTCGAGGCGGTGAACGATCTCAGCGTGATTCATGACCGTCCTGAGAGATACTCCCATCCTACTCCCCGCCGGGCCGGGGCGGCAAGCAGGACCGCCCCGGTCAACCGGTGCCCAGGCGCGCGGCCTTGAGCCTCCGGGTGAGGCGGGTCAGGCGGTGGGTCAGGCCATCGAGGACGCCCGGATAGGCATGGGCGACCATGGCCTGGCGGAGGGCTTCTGTCACAACCAGGGAGGCGGCGGAGAGATCCCGGCTTCTGTGCTCATGGTACTTGGCCAGCTCCTCCCACGGCCTGAGGCGGAAGCCTGTGGCCCCTGTAATGGCGGCTTCCCAGAGGGCGCATGCCTCGCTCCACAGGCGCTCCCGTTTCGCCAGATCGGCCAGGCGGAGGAGAAGCTGCTCCCGCTCGGCACCCGAGATCCCTCTGGCCAGAGCGGCCCGATAGCACCGCCGGCCGCGCTCCGGGCTCCACGGTTCCCACAGCCTTCCCAGCCCCGCATACTCCTCCGCTGAGAGCGGGGCGCGCTCCGGTTCTCTCAGCACCCGACTCACCCACCCGGCCAGCGCCACCAGCGAGAGGATATCCTGCCGGTTGTGAGCGAAGAGCTTCGGGAGGAGGGCCGGGCTCTTGCGCCTGAGGTACTCGAAGTAGATGGCGGGGATCATGAAGCCCGCCAGGTCATCCTCGCGCCTGACCCCGAGAGCGTGCGCCTCTACGGTCACGAGCCGGCAGTCGGTGAGCCGGGATGCCCAGAGCCGGCGGGCGGCGGGGAGGAGGTCCAGGTGCCAGCCGAGACCGGGCCAGGAGCGCCGGGCCAGGATGAAGCGCGTCTCCAGCAGGGAGAGATCGAAGGCGCGGCCGTTGTAGGTCACCACGCCGTCGAATTGCGGAAAGAACCGGTGGAGCGCGGAGAGCAGCGCCGGCTCCTCGTCCAGATCCCGCATGAAGTGCTGCTGGACCACGAAGCTGCCGGCCTCGAAGAACCCCGCGCCGACGAGAAACGGGTAGGTGCCCGTGCCGCCCGCCAGGCCGGTGGTCTCGATGTCGAGGTAAAGGAGCCGATCCGGCGGCGGGCTTGCCTCCGGACACCTGCTCAAGAGCCTCAGGACCTCAGGCGACGCCTCCAGCGCGGCCCCGAGCGCGATCGACCCTTGCCGATGGTGAAGCGGATAGCGGCGGCGAGCCACCAGGATCGGACCCTGGGGTGTCTCCTCCAAGCTCCCGCCCACCACGGCCTCGGGCCCGGCAGGGCGCCGGTGGGAGATCATTCGACTAGCTGTGTCAGGATCGCGCCAGCAACAGCTTTGGCCCGGCGGCCGACCTCGTTCACGGGCCCGACACAGGAGGGGCACCCCCAGCGGCAGGTGCAGGTCGCCAGGGTCTCACGCGCCATCCTCAGGAGATCGGGAAGC
>JACQRS010000394.1 GCA_016206385.1 Candidatus Rokuibacteriota bacterium
ATGGCGCGGCCGATCCCGCGGCCACCACCGGTGACGAGTGCCGTCTTCCCCTTGAGCTTCATGACCTCCCCCTTCACGATCTGCCCGTGGCGCGTCGCCTCCGGCCCGCTAGCGGTGCTTCCACGCGGGCGGGCGCTTCTCGACGAAGGCGCGGAGCCCCTCCGCGGCATCCTCCGTTCGCATCAGCTCGTCGAAGTAAAGATCCTCCAAGCGGACAAGCGCGAGTTCGAAGTTGTCGATCCCGGCCTCCCGGACTGCGCGCTTGGTCAGCCTGAGCACAGCCGCGCTCTTGTCGGTGAAGCTCTGGAGCGCCGCGGCGACCGCCGGCTCAAGCTCCTCCGCGGGCACTACCCGGTCCACCAATCCGATCCGCTCCGCCTCGCGCGCTGGGATGACATCGCCCGAGAGCAGCAGCTGAAGCGCGCGGGTCTGGCCGACCCTGTTCGGGTAGTGAAGCGCCGCGATCGGAGGGAACACTCCGACCTTGATCTCGGGTTGTCCCAGCGTCGCGGACTCCGAAGCGATAGCGAGGTCGCAGAACGTGGCCAGCTCGGCGCCGCCTCCCAGGGCCGGTCCCTGGACTGCCGCGACCGTCGGGCAGTTCAGGGCGTGGAGCTGACGGAAGATCTCATGGAAGCTCTCGAGCATGGGCTTGACCCGGTCTCCCATGTGGTCCTCCACCGCGACGCCGGCCGAGAAGGCCTTGCCTTCGGCGGCGAGGACGAGAGCGCGGGTCTCGGCGCACGCTGACACTGCGCGCAGAGCGTCGTTCAGTTCCTGCATCATCTCGATGGTGAGGATGTTCAACGGCGGCCGCGCGAGCGTGACGCGGACGACGTGTCCCTCCTCAGTGACCTTGACGTACCGATAGGTCGCCATCCGAGATCCCCCTCGGCCTGACACCAGCACTCACCTCAGGGTGTCCATCGCTCGACGTGTCGCCCCGTGCAAGAATGCCCGCCCTCTTCAGCCTGACACCAGCGGCTCACCGCAGCGGCCGCAGAAGACGAACTCCTCCGGCAGGTACCTGGCGCCGCAGCCTTGGCAGGCGCGCGTGTACGGCCCCCATCGGAACTCGCTGGACTTCCCCTCCGCCGCGCGACGACGGATCGCCAGATAGTCCCAGGGCCGCTTCTCGACAAAGGCCGCCATCCCTTCCTGGGGCTCGAGCGAGGCGTAGTGGACCGTGAGCCAATCCCGCGCGTGAGGAACGGTCAGTGACCAGACCAGGTCCTTCCAGAAGTTGGCCTGGGCTTTGGTGTAGCGGAGGCATTCGGGGTACGTCTCGATGAGCTTCTGGCACAGTTCGCCCACGGCCCGGTCAAGCTCAGCGAAGGGCACCACGCGGTTGACGAGTCCCCACTCAAGCGCCTGCTGGGCCGTGATCTCGTCGCACGTCATCAGCATCTCGCGCGCGCGACGGTCGCCGATGAGGAGCGGCAGCCACTGGGTCGCGCCACCCGCCGCCACGCTCCCAACCCGAACGCCCACCTGGCGGATCCGGACATGGTCGGCGGCCACCGCCAGGTCGCACGCCAGGTTCAACTCGTTGCCGCCTCCGACCACCACCCCGTTCAGGCGCGCGATGACGGGCTTCCCCGTGTTCCGGATGGCGTCCAGCGCGCCTTGGAACACGCCCATGTACTTCCAGTAGTCGCGCGGCTTCCGCGTGTAGTGGCCTGCATACTCGCGGACATCGCCGCCGGCGCAGAACGCGCGATCGCCAGCGCCCGTGATCACGATCACGGCCACCCCGTCGTCCCAGGAGGCGTCCGTCACCGCCTCGGTCAGCTCGGCGAGCATGTTAGCGCTGAGCGCGTTCAGGACGTCGGGACGGTTCAGCGTGATCCGCGCCACCCAGTCCTTCTTCTCGTAGAGCAGGTCCTTGAAGACGAAGTCCTCAGCCGGTTTGGGTTCGAACATGCCGTGTGCTCCTCCCGTCGTGCGCCGCGCCTGGCCCGGAGCGCCGTGATCGCTTTACGTGCTTCGGCGCTTTCGAACAGCTTGATCGGTCCCGCCGGCAATGTAAATGGAACGATCGCCTCATTTTTGCCCTCCAACCGAAGGGGGCCCGTGATAAACCGAAGCCCGGTGAGGACGGGACCGGTACACCGTCCACCGGGCTGTTCCGGCGCCGCCAGGGTAGGGAGAGGGTAATTACGGGCGGGCCGGGGCGGAGCGCGGCCGGCGCATGAGGAGCAGGAACGGGATGAGAAAGAGGAACATCCAGGCCAGGCGCCAGAAGTCGTCGAGGAACGACAGGAACAGGGCCTGCCTCTGCACGACCTCGTAGAGCGCCCCCCAGACCTGGAGCTGGGCCGTGTGGGAATCAGCCCCCCGGGCGACAAACCCCGCGGCCAGCATCTGAGCGCGCTGCCAGGTCTCCGGGTCATACGCGCTCACGTGCGCCACGAGGCGCACCTGGTGGACCTGGGCGCCCCGTTCGAGGAACGTGCTCATGACGGCGATGCCCAGGCTCCCGCCGAGGTTGCGCATCACGTTGTAGAGGCTCGACGCGTGCCCGAGCTCCTGCCGCTCGACGGCCCCAAGCGTGACCGTCGAGAGCGGGACGAACATGAACCCGATCCCGAGCCCCTGGATGAACCGCGGCCACATGATCCGCCAGAAGTCCGCCTCGAGGGTCAGCGTCGCCATCATGGCCATCGCGAGCGCTCCCACAGCGGCGCCGGTGCCCAGGATCCACCGCGGGTCGATCCGGTTGATCAGCGCTCCGGCCAGCGGCATGGTGATCATCGTCGCCAGGCCGCCCGGGGCCAGCACCAGTCCGGCCCAGAGAGGCGTGTAGCCCATCACCAGCTGGGTGTAGAGGGGCGAGAGCACCACGGCGCCGTAGAGGGCCGCAGACATCAGCACGACGAGCCCGGTGCCCACCGCGAACGTCCGGTGCCGAAGAACCCGGAGGTCCAAGATGGGCTCGGCGGTCGTGAGTTCTCGAACGACGAAGCTCGCCAGAGCCGCCAGCGCGAGGATGCTCAACGACACGATCAGCCGCGAGCTGAACCAGTCCTCGCGCTGGCCCCGATCGAGCACGACCTGGAGCGCCCCGATGCCCACTGCGAGGAGACCCAGCCCCCGCCAGTCCACCCGCGTGATCTCGCGCCGGAGCCCTGGCGGGTCCTGGATGAACAGGTAGCCCAGCAGAATTGCGACGGGGCCGAGCGGAGCCTTGATATAAAAGATCCAGCGCCAGCTCCAGTTGTCCGTGATCCATCCCCCGAGCAACGGACCCAGGATCGGCGCGACCATGATCCCCACGCCCCAGACCGCCATCGCCATCCCCTGCTCTTTAGGCGGAAACGTCTCCATCACGATCGCTTGCGAGAGCGGGATCAGGCTTCCGCCCCCAAGCCCCTGGAGAACTCTCGCGATGATCAGAAGCTCAAGCGTGGGGGCGGCTCCGGCCGCCACCGAGCTCAGCGTGAAGA
>JACQRS010000395.1 GCA_016206385.1 Candidatus Rokuibacteriota bacterium
CTCGGCCAGGGCTTCGTTCTCCCTGAGCGCGATGAAGGCTCGGCCGATCCGCGAATGCACGAGCCGGTGGCAGACGAAGTAGCTCACCGTCGTGATGACCAGCACCAGGTAGTAGTAGGCGGGCTTGCTCCTGAAGGAAAGGTCGAGGAGGCCGAAAATGCTCAGCTCCGCCGGCGGCACTCCGGGGAGCCCCAGAGGCCCGTTCGTCAGCTCCATCCAGTTGACGCTCACCAGGTAGATGACGCCGGCGAAGCTGATGGTGACGAGGACAAAGTAGGCGCCCCTGAGCCTGAGCGAGACCTTGCCGATCCCGTATCCGGCGATTCCGGCGAGGATCACGGCGGCCAGGAATCCCGCCCAGACCGGCCATTCCAGCCGCAGGGTCAAGAGCGCGGAGGTGTAGGCCCCGATTCCGAAGAAGGCCGCGTGGCCGAGGGAGAGCTGGCCCGTGTAGCCGAGGAGGAGATTCAGGGAGAGGGCGAGGATCGCGAAGATCCCGGCCATGATGAGAATGTGGACGTAGTACGGGTTCCACACCCAGAGGGGTGCCGTCGCGAGGAGCAATCCGAGAGCGAGACGCCCGATCGGCTTCATCCCACGCGCTCGGCCCGGGCAAAGAGGCCGGATGGCCTCAAGAGAAGAACCAGGATGATGATGGCGAAGCCCACGGCGTCCCGGTAGCCGGAGGAGATGTACCCCGCCCCGAGCTCCTCGGCGATTCCCAGGAGCAGCCCGCCGAGCGTCGCGCCGGCAAAGTTTCCGAGCCCGCCCAGGATCACGACGGAGAACGCCTTGAGCGCTGCCAGGTCTCCCATGGACGGGTACACGACGAAGATCGGGCCGAGCAGCGCGCCGCCGGCAGCGGCCAGGCCCGAGCCGAAGGCGAAGGTGACCGTGTGGATCCGGTGGATATCGACTCCCATGAGGGCGGCTGTCTCCCGGTCCTGGAAGGTGGCGCGCATGGCCCGGCCCAGCTTCGTCCGGTGGATCAGGAGATGCGAGCCGCCGATCAGGGCGAGGGCGGCGCCGAAGACAAAGAGCCGCAACGGCGCCACCGACACCAGGCCGAACACCAGGGGCGCCTCAGGGAAGGGATGGTCTAGGCTTTTCGCCACGCCCCCCCACACCAGGAGCTCCCCGTTCTGCATGGCGATCCAGACGCCGATCATGACCAACATGGTCGTCTCGATGGACTCGCCGATGAGCGGGCGCAGGAGCAGGCGCTCGCAGACGGCCCCGAGCACGATTCCCAGGACGACGGCCCCGAGCAGGGAGACGAAGAAGTTGGTCTCGAGCAGGATGAGAAAGAAAAATGCGCCGTACGCCCCCAGCGTGTAGAACTCGCCGTGGGCGAAGTTCACCACGCTCATGATCCCGAAGATGAGCGTGAGGCCGATCCCCAGGAGGGCGTAGGTCCCGCCCAGGATCAGGCCGTTCAGGATGTGCTGGAGAAACGCCTCCACGCGAGAGGAAACGCAGCGCCCCCTCACCTTAAATCCTCTCCCCCGAGGGGGGAGAGGGCAGGGTGAGGGGGACGCCTACGCGGAACGGGGCTAGCGTTTGGCCATGAAGGCCGGCAGCGTGATCTTCCCGCCTTTGATCTGGACGACGAAGATGCTCGGCTGGCTCTGCGCGCTCTCCTTGCCCGGCGGTCCGTCCTTCTCGAACTTGATCGGCCCGTTCACCCCCATCACCTTGACCTTCCAGAGCGCGTCCCGGATCGCCTTGGGCTCAGCCTTCCCCGCGAGCCGGATGGCCTCCACGATGGTCAGGATGCCGTCGTGGCCACGGAACCCTTCGGTCAGCCCCGCAAACGGGTGGCCCCGCTTATTCCACTCATCCACGAAGGCCTTCGCCAGCTTGCCGTCGGGCATGGCCTCGGGGAACCAGGGCAGGAAGAAGAGGAGGTGGTAGGTGCCCTCGGCTGCCGCCCCCGCCTGCTTCACGAGTTGATCGGGCGAGGAGCTTCCGCCGGTGGTGATGATCTTCCGAACGACACGCTGCTCCTGGGCCTGCTTGAGCACGAGGGTGATCTGCTCGACGCTGGTGGTCAGGAAGATCGTGTCGGCGCCGGTCCCCCGGATCTTGGTGAGCTGGGCGCCCATGTCCGTGGCGGCCTGGTCCATGAACTCGACCGCGCCGACGCTCCCGCCCTGCTTCTTCAGGATCTCGCCGAAGGCCGTCACCGCGCCCCGGCCCCAGTCGGTGTTGACCGCCAGGAAGTCGGCCTTCTTGACCCCGAGATCGCCCAGGTATCGCTGGAGCCCGAGCGCTTCCATCTCGCTGGGCGGGCTGATTCGAAAAATCCACGGGTTGCCCTTCTTGGTGATGGAGGC
>JACQRS010000379.1 GCA_016206385.1 Candidatus Rokuibacteriota bacterium
GAGGAGCGGGACGTCGCAGGAGGAGACGAACGCCGCGTCGGCCTTTCCCTGAAGCGCGGCGAAGCCGGCGGCCATGCCGCGCAGCGGTCCCTCCCCCTCGATGTCGTCGTCGACGCGCAGCACCGGCACGCCCGCCGCCGGCAGGTCCTGCCCCGGGGCGCCGACCACGACGATAGGCGCCGCGGCCACGGGCGCCGCGGCCATGGGCGTCCCGGCCCCGGGCGCCGCGACCAAGTCCGACGCTTTCGCCCCGGCGGCTGCGCGCAACCCCGTCGCGATGGCGCCGACCACCGTCTCGAGCATGGTGCGGTCCCCGACCGGCAGCCAGGCCTTGGGACGGCCCATGCGCGTGCTGCGGCCGCCGGCCAGGACGATGCCGCCGAAGCGCGTCGCGGGACGAGAGGCCCCGGCGCGTGGGGTGCCGGAACGGGTGGTCCCGCTGATCTCGCTCATGGCGCGGCCTCGGCGTCGGGGGGGACGTTGGGATTATACCCGGCTAGCGAATCCCGGTAAATCCACGCACGAGGTTCCGCTGGGAATCCGGCAGGACATCCGGCTGATCCTGAAGCTGAGCCTGAAGCCTCCGGTAATAAACCTCCGCCCGCGGGATGGCGGGATCACGGCGGGCAAAGTGACTTGCCCCCGGTTGTTGTGCCACCCCACCTGCTAGGTCAGAGGGGTACTCCTGCGCCTCGCGCGGGCCGCAGGGCAATCTGGCACACGGGTAGGGTTAACTCAAAGACGGCGCCCCGGGCTGGCGCCGGCCCCAGACACGCGCCGGCGCTTGACATGGAGAACCATCAGGATGTCTACTGAACGCAGATCAGTCAATTCTATTCGAACTCAAAGTCGGCATGCAGGGAGCTTCATGCCGGGGGGCGTTATCTCGGCGAGACTCGGCGCCGCACTGATGACATAGAAGGCTGAGCGCGATCTGTGCGTTCGGCCGCCTGCCGAGCGTTGGAACAAATAGGGTGGGCCTGCTGGACCACCCGGGGGGCATTCCTGCACTGAATGTACCGGGTCTCGTCTGATCGAACCCCGGTGCCGGAAAATACGTGCAAATGAAGTTGAAAAACCGGGAAGAGGGAACGGCCGTCCCGCTTGGCACGACACCAAGCCCGCGGCTCGCTCGGTTTCCTCCGGGCATACGGTACGCAGGGTTTTCGCGACGCAAGTTGATGGCTGGCAAGGCGCTAGCGGCCCCTTTCTCATGGGGTGCGCGAGCAACTTACCTGTTTCACCTGTCGGTGGCCGTCCTGCTCGTTCCGGCGATGCTCACATCCGCAGGCTCCCAGGACGACCTGGCGGAGGTGCGTAGGTTATTGGACGACGCTCGCTTTCGTGAAGCAGAGTCTTCCGCGCGCGACCTTCTCGAGCGAGCGCAGGGCCGTCATGGGACCAACTCCCTCGAAGCCGCCCGCGTGCTGGATCTCCTGGTCGAGGCACTGTGGCGTGGCGGCAAAGCCAGCGACCCGGAGTCCCGGCGGCTCGCGGAAAGAGCTCTACGCATCAAAGAGGAGCGGCTCGAGCCTGACCATCCCGACCTGGCGGCGAGTCTTCAGAACCTGGCAGCCGTCCTCCTGGACCTTGCCCAATACCACGCGGCTCGACCTCTGTACGAGCGGGCCTTGGCGATCCGCGAGCGTGCCCTCGGCTCCGACCACCCGGATTTGGCCACCACGTTGAACGAGCTCGCCAAGCTGGAAAGGTCTACGGGCGACTACGCGCGGGCGAGGTCGCATCTCGAGCGTTCCCTGGGGATTCGGATGAAGGCCTTCGGGCCCGATCATCCCCAAGTTGCGAACAGCCTCAGCCGCCTGGCCAGCCTGCTCGTGGAGACAGGGCAGTATGCCGAGGCAAAACCCATGTACGAACGCGCTCTCGCAATGACCGAGCAGACCCTGGGGTCTGACCACCCGGAGGTGGCGCGGATCTTGTACAACCTGGGGAACCTGCTCAGGAACGCGGGGGACTACGACCGGGCCAAACCCCTCTTCGAGCGTGCGCTCGCGCTCAAGGAAGAGGCCGTGGGCTCCGAACATGGCGACCTCGCGTGGATCCTCACGGGACTGGCGATCCTGAAAGATGAGATGGGTGACCCTGCGGGGGCGAAGCCGCTTCTCGAACGAGCACTGACCATACGGGAGCGGACCTTGGGGCCCGAGCATCTCGAGGTCGCCTCGAGCCTGAACAACCTGGCTCTGCTTCTACGCAACATGGGCGACTACGCCGGCGCGAGGATCCTCTATCAACGCTCCTGGAAAATCAGGGAGAAGGCGCTTGGACCGGACGATCCCCTCGTAGCTCAGAGCCTCTACAACCTCGCCGTTCTGCTTTCGGATACGGGCGACGACGCCGAAGCAAGGCCGCTCTACGAGCGCGCACTCGTCATCCGGGAGAGGGTCCTCGGACCCGCGCACCCCGAGGTAGCCTCCATCCTCCATTACCTCGCGGCACTTCTCCAAAGAACGGGCGACCCCGCCGGTGCCCGGAGCCATTACGACCGTGCCCTCGGGATATGGGAGAAGGCTCTGGGCCCAGACCATCCCGATGTTGCGTGGACGGCCAACAGCCTTGCGAACCTGTTGCAGGACATGGGTGACCTCGCCGGTGCCAGGAGGCTCTTCGAACGCGCCCTGGCGATCCGGGTGAAAGCCCTGGGCCCGGACCATCCCCATGTGGCCGAGAGCCAGCACGGCCTGGCAAACCTCCTCCGCGGGTCGGGCGACTACCCCGGCGCGAAGGCTCTGTACGAACGCGCTCTGACGATCCGCCGAGAGGTTCTTGGTCCGGACCATCCTCTTACCGCGACCAACCTGAGCGATCTCAGCATGGTCCTGGCCGAGTCCGGTCTGACCGCCCAGGCGTTCGAGGTCGCTCTGGAGGCGGAGGAGGTGGGACGAGCCCACCTGCGCCTGACGGCGCGCGCCCTGAGCGAGCGGGAAGCGCTCCGCTACGCGTCCACCAGGCCCTCGGGCCTGGATCTGGCCCTCTCGATCTGCGTTCAGGAGGCGAAGAAGATCCACTCTGCGGCAAGACGCGCATGGGATGCCCTCCTCCGGAGCCGGGCGCTCATCCTCGACGAGATGGCAGCGCGCCGCCGCCTGGTCGTGGAAACCGGAGACCCCGAGCTATTCCGGCTCTATGGCGGACTCGCATCGGCCCGAGGGCACCTCGCGGGTCTGAGAGTCCGGGTTCCCTCCGGGCACCATTCTGAGCGGCTTCGGCAGTTGCTCGATGAGGCCCGCCGGCAGAAAGAGCAGGCCGAACGGCTCCTCGCCGAGAAGAGCCTGGTCTTCCGGGATCGGCTGGAGAAGGATCGTCTGGGTCTGGACGAAGTCGCAGCGTCTCTCCCTCCGGGCAGCGCCCTGGTGGCCTACGCCCTCTACAACCGGCACCAATGGCCGGGGAGAAAACCCGAACCGCCTCGTCCGGCGCAAGCGACAGGGGCCGGGAACTTCCTTTCCTACCTCGCCTTTGTGCTCCGGCGCGGCGCCCGGGAACCGGCCGTGGTTCACATAGGTTCCGCGGAGGAGGTCGACAGTGCCGTCTCGCGCTGGGCAGAAGCGATCCGAGAGGCGAGGCCGGAACGTCCAGCATCAAACAAAGCCGAGAGCGCGTACCGCTCGGCGGGGGAACTGCTGCGCCGGAAAATATGGGATCCGGTGGCCGTCCATCTCGAGGACTGCATCCTCGTCTTCGTTGTCCCCGAGGGTGCCATCAATCTCGTGAGCCTGGCCTCCCTCCCTGACGGTGAAACAAACTACCTCATCGAGACGGGGCCGCTCCTGCACTATCTCTCCGGGGAACGCGATCTCGTGCGCAGGGCAAGGGACCGGGACAAGGGTGCTGGACTGCTCGCCATTGGCGGGCCGGATTTCGAAAACACGTCGCTCATTGGCGCGCACGTTCCGGCGACAACGGCGCGCAAGCGAGGCACTGACGTGGCGTCCGCGGCCCTGCAACCTTTCCGAGGGAAGCGCTCGGCATGCGCTGACTTTCGATCGATCCATTTCGAACCCCTGCCGGCGACGCTTCAGGAGACCCAGGAGATCGTCGACCTCTGGAGACGGTGGAGCGGTGCCGGAAAGAGTCGGGACGCTGACGGAAGAGGCCCATCCCGGGAGCCCCGCGGTCGCGTCGTGCACCTGACCGGCTCGGCTGCGAGCGAGGCGGCATTCAAGGATCGAGCTCCCGGCAGGCTTGTGGTGCATCTCGCAACCCATGGTTTCTTCCTCTCGGATCGCTGTTCTTCCGCTCCCGGATCGTCGCGCGCGGTCGGGGGGCTGGCCACTGTGCAGAGTCCGACTGCGTCGCTACCGGCCGGCGAGAATCCTTTGCTCTTGTCCGGTCTGGCGCTCAGCGGGGCGAACCAGCGCGCGGCGGCGGGACCCGACGAAGAGGACGGCATCCTCACGGCCGAGGAGATCGGGGCCATGGACCTCTCGGGGGTGGAATGGGCCGTCCTGTCCGCGTGCGACACGGGGATCGGGGAGGTCAGGGTGGGGGAAGGCGTGTTCGGGCTGCGGCGGGCCTTTCAGATAGCAGGCACGGGGACCCTCATCATGAGCCTGTGGCCGGTGGAGGACGAGACGGCGCGCCAGTGGATGCTGGCGCTTTACGAATCCCGTTTCGAGAAGGGCCTCGGGACCGCCGAGGCGGTGCGTCAGGCCAGCCTGGAAGCGTTTCACCGCCGGCGCGAAGAGCGCAAGAGCACGCATCCCTTTCACTGGGCGGCGTTTGTTGCAACAGGCGACTGGCGGTGAGTGTGAAGAGCGCACGATGCTCGGAGGACTGGTTTCCAGAGCGGACGTTCTGGTTCCGCTCGCGGCCGCAGGCAGCCACTGCGCGGAAGGAGGAGAAGATGGCGACTCTTGCGAAGGTCAGGGCTATGGCGTCGTTGGCGGGCTTTCTTGCGGCGGCGATTCTAATCGCCGGTTGCACCCACGGGAGGCTGATCATCGAAGATGAGGACCTCGCCGCCTGGATGGTCGCCCACAACACGTTCGCCAAACCTCCGGACGTTACTTGGCCGGATTGGTACGCGAAGTACCATCGCGACGGGGTCCTGTTCCAATTCGGGGACTATAAGAGCATCGGGGACATCTTCGGATCGATCTCTTTTGAAAGGCGGGGCGCTTCGGTCCGTGAGCTTCGGAAAGGCGATTTCATCTGGATCAACCTCGAGGTGGAGGACCCGACACGACCCTCACCCGCCATGGAGAGGAGTCACCTCGCTTCGCTCTATCCGGTCGGTTCGCTCTATCCGGATCCCAATCACCCCACTCCCTGCGATTTGGTCGAGACGAACGACGACTTCCTCCGTATCTGCCGGGTGTTGCCCTGCCAGACAGATGCCGATATGAAGAAAGTTCCCAGAAGCTGTATCCGCATGAGGTCGCTCAGCGGATTCATGCGACCGTACGCAGTTATGACTTACTGGCAGGGGCCCCATGGGTACAGGCTCAAGGTTGTCGTTCCGGCAGCGGGGAGACATCCACAGCACATCTTTGAATTCAAGGACCGGGTCAAGATCTCCATCCACAAGGATGGCGCTCCTCCCGAAAGTCTTGATGATATCGACGTCATCCGTGTCAAAGTAAAACCCCCGACGGCGGGACAGCCGTCGCCCGGGCACGGGGGCTATCACTCTCCCCCTTGGGAACCGTAGAAGTGGGGCCGTCACCGTTGCCCCGGCTGAAGCGCGCCGTTGCGGAGGCTGCATGAAGGTGTCCAGAAAATGCCTGCTGCGAGCAAAGGAGTGAAGTATCCCGACGCGTATGGCTCGGACCACCTTGGACCCACCCGGTTCCGGGGGGTCCTTTCAGGCGCGCCTGTTCTCGTCGTCCTGTGGTTCTCGTGGCCCGCGAGCGGAGTCCTCGCGCAAGGAATGGAAGGAGTCTCAGACAGGCTCGTTCAAGTGCGTTTCAAGGAGGGCACGGTCGTGGATCCACCGGGCGCGCCTTTGCCTGCGGATCTCCTGAACCTCGTGCAGGGAATCAGCCGGCTGTTCAGCTTGCCCGAAGAGACATTGAACAGGCTACGGGCTGCCGGGCAGGCGGCTTCCGGTTCCACACTCCCCGACTTGAACCTCTGGTTCGAAATCATCCTGAGGGAGGGCACGGACGCCCGCTCATTCCTGGCGGACTTGAAGCGGGTCTCCGGTGTGAATGTCGCGCAACTGGCGCCCCTGCCGGCCCCGTTGCCGGCGGTCACGCCAGACTTCACTCAGTATCAGGGCTACCGGAGGGCCGCGCCGGACGGAATCAACGCGGATTTCTCCGCTACCCTCCCGGGAGGCAATGGAAGCGGCATCACGATCTACGATGTGGAGTACAGCTGGAACCAGGACCACGAAAATCTCAGGAGGGCCCGGGGAATTCAGTTGCTCATGAGGCCAGGGGATTCGGCCGTGGATCCATACTATGACAACAATCACGGCACCGCAGTCTTGGGGATCCTGGTTGCGGATGGAGACGCCAAGGGCGTGACCGGTATCTCCTGGGATGCCCAGATCATGCTCGCGTCCGCGCAGACAAACATGGAAGGATACAACCCGGCTAATGCCATTCTTCTCGCTGTCGCCGACGCTACGCCCGGTGACGTGATCTTGATCGAGCAACAAGCGCACGCATGTAACCTGGGTCTATCCTGCGACGGCCCGGGTGGCGATTGTGGTCCCCTCGAGTGGGATCAACCGGTTTTCGACGCGATCCAGACGGCCACGGCGAACCGCATCGTCGTGGTGGAGGCGGCTGGAAACGGCGGAGTGGATCTGGATCTGGCAAGTTGCGGGGGCACCTTCAACCGCAGTGTTCGGGATTCCGGAGCGATCATCGTCGGAGCCGGAGGCGTCCCCGGGGCGAGCGACCTCGAGCGCCTGGAGTTCTCTTCGTTCGGGAGCCGTGTGGACCTGCAGGGCTGGGGAAGCCGCGTTTGGACGACCGGGTACGGCAACTCCTACTCTAATTCCGATGATCGAGGCAATCCCGATTTCTTCTACACGGGATGGTTTGACGGGACGTCCAGTGCCTCGGCAATCGTGGCGGGAGCGGTTGCGAATCTTCAGGGCATCGCCATCAATCTCTTCGGTACGCCCCTCGTTCCCTTCCAGGTTCGGGAGTTGTTGACCAAGACCGGGTCTCCTCAGATCATCAGGGACACGTTGGGGAATATCGGTCCCCGGCCCGACCTCATGGCGGCCATCGGGAAGTTGAGGGAGGGAGAAATCGATCTCTTCATGATTGTGGACCTATCTGGAAGCTTCCAGGACGAGTTGCCGCTGTTCCAGGCTCAAGCGCCGGGGATCATCGATACCATCAATGCCACTAACGCCAATGTGAGGTGGGGACTGGCGAGGTTCGAGGATTATCCCATCTCGCCCTTTGGGTCTTCCGCTGCGGGCGATAGGGCGTACGAACGGCTGATTGATCTCACTGACGAGGCAGAACGGGTCAAGGACGCGATCGAGGTGCTCACCGTCCGGAGCGGAGCCGATCTGCCTCAAAGCCAGTTGGCGGCCCTATTCCAGGCGGCCAGTGGGGCAGGACAGAACTTATCGGCCGTCGGGTTTCCGGGGGCCAGCATTCCCCCGGGGCAGCAAGCCAATTTCCGTTCTGGTGCGACGAAAATCTTCCTGCTCTGGACGGACGCAGCGTTCCATCTCCCCGGGGATGACGGAATAATGATCTCCTATCCGGGTCCGAGTTTTGTAGACACGGTCGATGCGATCATGGCCCTCGATCCCCCCGTGGTGATCGGCATTTCCTCGGGGACCGACGCCGTTGCGGATCTGAAGGCCATCGCGGCGGCAACGGAGTCCCTGGCACCCCCCGGTGGCGTGGACTGCGACGGCAATGGTTCCCTGGATCTCACGGAAGGGGATCCCTTGGTGTGCAGCATCGCTCTCTCCGGAGAGGGAATCGGCAAGGCGATCGAAACCCTCGTGGATGCCGCCATCGAAGCCGCCACGCCGGTGACCACATGTATGGATGTGACGGTTCCGGCGGATCCTGCGGGTTGCACCGCCTCCGCTGACATCGACAGGGGCTCATTCGATCCGGGCGGGGGCCCCATCGCCCTGACGCAGTCGCCGCCGGGCCCTTATTCTGTCGGCGAGAGACTCGTTACGCTCAAGGCCACTGACGAGACCGGACTCACAGGCTACTGCACCGGTGTCGTGACTGTCTTGGATCAGGAGCCGCCGACCTTCGATTGTCCTTCGTCGCTGCATCTCTTCGCAGCCGGTTGTCGCGGCTTCGCGCAGGTTCCACTTGATCCCACGCGGGCCCAGGACAACTGTGATGAGGTGACTCTCTCCGCCTCCCCCCTCGAGGTTGCCTGCGACCAGACCCAGATGGTGACAATCAAGGCCACCGACGGTTCCGGGATCGTCACGACCTGCAGCCTCCCGGTGTCGGTCGAGTGCCGCGACCCGCTCGGGCAGGGGTACTGGCACCGGCAGTGCCTGGGCGCGGGCCTGATCACTCCGGGGCGTAAGGGGCGGGGTCCGCAGGAGCCGCTCGAGGCCGACTTCATCAGGACGCTGGTCCCGGCCGTCGACCAGATGCTTCAGGACACGGTCTTCGAGTCCCGCACCTGTCAGGCCGGCATCGACGATCAGCCGCCGAACGACCCCTGCGAGAGGGCGCTGAAGGCGTACACGTCGTTGCTCCTCAACCTGGCGGCGTCGCGCCTGGACGAAGCGTGCGGCGTCGATCTGGCGCCGCTGGGCTGCGGCTCGGCGATGATCGGGGACTTGGTGCTCGAGCTGGCGGCCCTGATCAATTCCGGGGACCCCGACAAATGCCGCCAGGCGGCTCAGTGCGCCCGCGCAACGTCGGGGAACGTGCGGGCCTTCCTCGCGGCGCCTCGATGATCGTCGCCGGCGACGGGGCTATCGGATCTGTCCCCTCCGCCAGCTCCACCTCCGCCTCCCGCAGCTTGCTGATGATCTGCTCAGCTGTGAACCGCTGCCGGCTCATCCTTGACCCTCCCTCTCCTCCCAGGTTGAGCTCCAAGTCTGACTCTCAAGCTGGACCGGTTTGAGGGGGGCAGGTCAAGGTTGCCGAAGGTCTCACCGTCCGCGCGAGGGTGTCAAGAGCGGGAGGGATCCGCGGGAGGGAGCCGCAAGGGATCCCGGAATCAAGCCCGGCTGCGGGCGGGAAAGACGTGCACCGCGCTGGCCTTGAAGCTGGCGGTGATCCGCTCGCCGGGGCGCAGGTCGAGATCGGTCGCGGAGCGGCCGGTGACCAGGACGA
>JACQRS010000387.1 GCA_016206385.1 Candidatus Rokuibacteriota bacterium
CAGGATGACGGTGCAGGCGCCGCACTGGCTCGTGTCGCAGCCGATGTGAGTGCCGGTGAGGCCGACCACGTCCCGGACATAGTGAACCAGGAGGAGCCGGGGTTCCACCTCATGGGAGTAAGACACGCCGTTGATCGTCATCTTGACCTGTCGCTTCACGGCCGCCACCTCCTTCGGCTGAGCTGTCAAAACCCGGCGCACCCGCCGGCAAAACGGCAGAGGCACCCCGTGTCCATGAGGATCATCTCCGGCTTCGCATCGCAATGGCCACCGACTCGGCCATGGTCAACCCCTCCGATAGGGGGTGGGAGGAGACGAAAGGCGACTCCCACCCTAAGCCTGTCGGCCTGGGATGTCAAGACTGAAGGGGACGCGGCTGGAGGAAAGCTCCCGGGCCGGGAGCGCCTAACCGAGGATGCGACGAGCGTCGGCGCGGGCCTGGTCGAGTACCTCCCGCACCGGCAGCCCTTTCTCTCTCGCGATCCGGCGAACCTCCTCGAACTCGGGCGTTGCCGTGAGCGGCTGGCCGCCGAGACGGGAGACTTTGAAGGTGACGGGGCCGTAGGCCGTCTGGACCACCACCAGCTCCCGGTCGAGCCGGAGCCGCTGGCACTCGGTCCAGCGCACGCCGATGGTGGTGGACTCCTGGAAGAGGATGCCCGAGAGGTCTGCCACCTTCTCACGCGCACACAGGACCGTCAGCACCACCCCCGGGCGACTTCGCTTCATGATGACGGGGGTGAGGAAGACATCCAGGGCCCCTGCTTCCAGGAGCCGGTCGAGCAGCGGCTCGTAGAGCTGGGGAGACATGTCATCGATGGTGGTTTCCAGCTGGGCGACGGTCTCCGGCGAGCCCGGCGCCACCGCCGCGTCCTCACCCACGAAGCAGCGGAGGACGTTGGGGATCGGGAGCTCCATCCTCCCCGCCCCGTACCCCACGGCGCGCACCGTCATCGGCGGCATCTGGCCGGCGGAGGCGGCCAGCGTCGTGAGAATGGCGGCGCCGGTCGGCGTCACCAGCTCGGCCCTGACCCCGTTGTCGAAGACCGGAAACCCCCGCAACAGCTCGAGGGTCCCCGGCCCTGGAATCGGGATCCGCCCGTGCGGGCCTTCCACCACCCCACCGCCCACCGGGAGCCGAGACACATGGACCGCCTCGACTCCCAGGAGCTTGAGGCCAACCACAGCACCCGTGACATCCACGATGGCGTCCACGGCACCCACGTCGTGGAAGTGGACCTCGCCCACCGCGGTGCCGTGGACCTTCGCTTCCGCCTCGGCGAGGCGGGTGAAGATCCGCTTGGCATCGGCTTTGACCGGATCGGCAAGCCCACCGCGGTCAAGGAGATCCAGGATGTCGGACAGTCGCCGGTGATCGCGATGGGCACCGGGGTCCACCTCCACATCAACCCTCGTCGCGCGAAAGGCCCCTTTCTTCACCTCGCGCGCGGTGACGCGAACGCCCACCAGCGGGAGCTTCCCGAGCTCGGCCCGGAGGGCATCCAGCGGGCAGCCCGCGTCCACGAGGGCGCCCAGGATCATGTCCCCGCTGGCTCCGCTCGGGCAGTCGAAGTACGCCAGCCTCACGGTGCTCCGCTATCGGATCTTCGCGACCAGCTTGTTGATGAGGTTGGCCTGGTGGGCGGCACCGTAACCGTTGTCGATGTTCACCACGCTGACGCCGGGAGCGCAGGAGTTGAGCATGGCGAGGAGCGCGGCAATGCCGCCGAAGGAGGCCCCGTACCCGACGCTGGTGGGGACGGCGATCACCGCCCGGTCCGTGAGGCCCCCGATGACGCTGGGAAGCGCTCCCTCCATCCCGGCCACGGCGATGATGACGTTGGCTTCTGTCAGGAGATGGTGATGGTCCAGCAGCCGGTGAAGGCCCGCCACCCCGCAGTCATAGACCCGCTCCACCCGGTTCCCCAGAACTTCTGCGGTCACGGCAGCCTCCTCGGCGACCGGCAGATCCGAGGTTCCCGCGCTCACCACGGCGATGAGGCCGACGCCCTCCACCACCGCGGGGTTCACCACGAGGATACGCGCCTCGGGGTGATAGCGGAAGCGAAGCCCGCTCCCCTCGACCGAGCGGACGATCTCTTCCGAGGCGCGGGTAGCCAGGACATTGTTGTGGTGCTGGGCCAGGCGGCAGAGGATGGCGAGCACCTGCTCGGGGGTCTTCCCCTGGCAGAAGACCGCTTCCGGCGCGCCGCCGCGAAGCGATCGATGGAGATCCACCTTGGCGAAGGAGAGGTCCGCGTACGGGAGGTCACGGAGACGGACCAGGGCTTCGTCAACGGACAGGTCGCCCCGGCTCACGGCCTCGAGGAGCGCCCGGATCCGATCCCGGTCCACAGAACCCCTCACCCTAACCCTCTCCCCCTGGGGGAGAGGGTGCCGTCCTGAGGAGCTTCAGTACCTCGTTCATGCTCCCGCTCCTGAACCCCAGCAGGTCCACGGCCACGTAGAGGTAGCCCAGCTCCCTGAAGCGGGCCGCGATCTTCTCGTGCGTCCCCTCCGCCCAGAGCCTGGGAATCTCGTCTAGCGGGATCTCCAGGCGCGCCAGGCGGTCGTGGTGCCGTACCCGGAACTGGCGAAAGCCAAGCCCGCGGAGGAACGCCTCGGCTGCGTCCACCTGTCTCAGCTTGTCGGCCGTGATCCGATCGCCGTAGGGAAAGCGCGAGGACAGGCACGCAAAGGAGGGTTTGTCCCACGTCGGAAGCCTCAGCTCCCGCGACAGCTCGCGGATCTCCGCCTTTGTCAGCCGGGCCTCGATCAAGGGCGCCTTCACCCCCAAGCGATGCGCCGCCTGCATCCCGGGGCGATGGTCTCCCAGATCATCCAGGTTGGCCCCGTAGATCAGATGGGAGATCCTTTCTGCTTCGGCGATGGGCTTGAGCCTGCCGAACAGCTCCTCCTTGCAGAAGAAGCAGCGGTTCGGGGGGTTCTTGGCGTACTCGGGGTTGTCCAGCTCACGGGTCCGGGTCACGAGGTGCCGCATCCCGAGGAGCTGAGCCAGACGCTTGGCCCCGGCCAGCTCCGCCTCCGGGTAGGTCTCCGAGTCGGCCGTGACCAGGAGCGCGCGCTCGCCCAGGGCCTCCCTGGCCGCGCGCGCGAGGAACGTGGAGTCCACGCCTCCGGAGAAGGCCACGATCACGCTCTCGAGAGCGCGGAGGATCTCCAGCAGCCGGTCGTACTTGGCCCGGAGCTCGGCGTTCACGGCTCCAGCTCGAACCGCACCAGGTCCTGGAAGGCCTCGTACCGTTGCCGGATCTCTTCCGGGCGGAGCCGGACCAGCCGGTTCAGCGAGAAGTCCTCCACCGCGAACGAGGCCATGACGGACCCGTACACGATAGCCCGGCGGATGGCGTCGGCCCCGACGTCATCGCGCTTGGCCAGGTACCCCATGAAGCCGCCCGCGAAGCTGTCGCCGGCACCGGTGGGGTCGAAGACCGACTCCAGCGGGTACGCGGGAACGAAGAAGAAGTGGTCGTCGGAGACCATCAGGGTGCCATACTCGCCGCGCTTGACCACCACCGCGCGCGGGCCGAAGCCGAGGATCGTCCGGGCTGCCTTGATGAGGTTCGGTTCGCGGGCGAGCTGGCGGGCCTCCGCATCGTTGACCAGGAGCACGTCCACCTCAGCCACTGCCTTGAGGAGGGCCTGCCGCCTCCCGTCGATCCAGAAGTTCATCGTGTCCAGGGCCACCAGCCGGGGTCGCTCCATCTGGCGGAGCACGTCCAGCTGAAGCTCCGGGTCGATGTTGGCCAGAAAGACAAAGGGCGTCCGCCTGAGCGGAGCGGGCAGGCTGGGCTTGAAGTCCGCAAAGACGTTGAGCTGGGTGTCCAGGGTTCGGGCCTCGTTGAGGTCGTAGCCGTACTCCCCCACCCACCTGAAGGTCTTGCCGTGAGAGACCTGCAACCCCGACAGATCCACGCTCCGGTTCTTCAGCAGCGCCAGGTGCTCGCCGGGGAAGTCCTCGCCCACTGTGGCCACCAGCCGGACCGTGGTGAAGAAGCTGGCCGCGAAGGAGAAGTAGGTGGCCGATCCCCCCAGCGCCTCGGTCGCCTGGCCGAACGGCGTCTTCACGCTGTCCAGGGCGACCGAACCAACCACCAGGAGGTCACCCATCGCGCGATCTCTTCCGCGCCGCGCGCCTGGCGGGGCGGCCCTTGCTTGCGGGCCGCGGGTAGTACTTGCCGATCAGGAGGTCGAGGGCCTTTCGGGTTCTCGGTGGAAAGGCCGCCGGGTTGGTGATGATCGCGTTCTGAAGGAGCGAGGGGCAGGGGCAGCGCCGTGGCCGTCCGATCTCCGGGATCACCCGGCGCAGCACCTCTTTGGCGGTGGCCACGTTCTTCATGAGGTTGGCCACCACGGCCTCCACGCTCACCGCGGCCTCGCTCTCATGCCAGACGTCGTAGTCCGTGACCAGCGCCAGCGTGGCATAGCAAAGCTCGGCCTCTCGGGCGAGCTTGGCCTCGGGCATGTTGGTCATCCCGATCACGTCCACGCCCCACTGGCGGTAGGTCCTTGACTCCCCCTTGGAGGAGAACTGGGGCCCCTCGATTCAGAGATAGGTGCCGCCCCGATGGACGGTAGCCGCCGTGACGCGGGCGGCTTTTTCCAGCCGGTCGGCCAGCTCCGGACAGACCGGGTCGGCCATCCCGACATGAGCCACGATCCCGTTGCCGAAGAAGGACGAAGCGCGCCGCCGGGTCCAATCGAAGAACTGGTCGGGGATCACCAGGTCAAGGGGCCGGACCTGCTCGCGCATGCTCCCCACCGCGCTGATCGAGATCACCCACTCGACGCCGAGCCGCTTGAAGCCGTAGATGTTGGCTCTGAAGTTGAGCTCCGAGGGCATGAGGCGATGCCCCCGCCCGTGTCGCGGAAGGAACACCACGGTCCGGTCGCCGAAGCGCCCGATACAGTAGGCGTCTGACGGATCACCGAACGGAGTCTTCACCCGCACCCACCGGACACCGGCGAGGCCCTCCAGCTCGTAAAGGCCGCTCCCACCGATGACGCCGATCCTGACGTCGCTCACGTTGCGAGCGCTCCCCAGGTGAGCCCGCCGTCAACCCCGGTGACAGCCACGGTCACGAACTCGCGCATCAAGGAATCCGGCCCGTCGAAGAGGACCTCAACGTAGTTGCCGGTGAGGCCCACGAGGAAGCCGGTGGCCCTATCGCGGCTCTCCAGGACCACGACCTCCCCCGGCCGGCCCACGAGCCGCTGGCGGAACGCGAGGCTCTTGGTTCGACCGAGCTGCCTGAGGATCTTGCTCCGCTGAGCGATGAGCTGCGGGGGGAGATGACCCGGGAGCCGGGTTGCCTCGGTGCCCTTCCGGTCGGAGTAGGAAAAGACGTGGAGGTAGGAGAACGGGAGGGCCTGGATGAGATCGCAGGTGGCTTGGAACTCGGCCGCGTTCTCGCCGGGGAAACCGACGATGAGGTCGGTGCCCAGGCCGAGGTCCGGAATCGCCTCAGCGAGCTTCTCAAGCAATGAGCGGTAAATCCTCGTATTGTAAGGCCTTCGCATCAGCCTGAGGATTCTGTCGCTCCCGCTCTGAAGGGGGATGTGGAGATGAGGGGCCACAGTCGGGGATGCTGTAATGACCTCGGTCAACTCCGGGGTGAAGTAGGCCGGCAGGATGGATGACAAACGGAGCCGGCCGAGTCCGGCGACCTCGGCCAGGATCAGCCGGAGAAGGGCCGCGAGCGTGGTGCGGGGCGCCAGGTCCCAGCCGTAGTGGCCCATGTCAACGCCGGTCAGCACCACCTCCCGGTAGCCCGACTCGACGAGCTGGTGGATCTGGTCCACCACACGCTTGGGCTCCTGGCTCCGGCTCGGCCCGCGCGCATACGGGACGATGCAGAACGCGCAGCGGTGCTGGCAGCCGTCCTGAATCTTGACAAACGCGCGGGAGCGTCCTGAGAGGTTGGTGACGGGCACCGCCGGCACCTCTCGAGCCATTGAAATGTCACCGACGCGGACCGCCGGCTCCCGCCGCTTCGTGAAGGAGTCGAGCAGCTCGACGAGCCGGTACTTCTCCTGGTTCCCCACGATCAGGTCCACCCCGGGAATCCGGGCGACCGCCTCCGGGTCGGTCTGGGCGTAGCAGCCGGTCACCACCACCAGTGCCCGAGGGTTTCGAGCGATCGCCCGACGGATCATCTGCCGGTCTGAGAAGTCCGCCTTCCCCGTCACCGTGCAGGTGTTGATCACGTACACCTGCGCCGGCCCGTCGAAGGGCACCGCCCGATAGCCGCCCGCCTCGAGAAGCGTCTGGACCTCCTGAGTCTCAACCTGGTTGAGCTTGCAGCCGAGCGTCGCGAGGGCGACGGTCACAGGCGCTGGCGCGCTCATGCTGAACGGCTCTTCCCGCCGCCGCGCGCGCCGAGGGCTTGGGGCCCAGGCCGGCCGGCCTTCTCACTGCCTCCGTCCCACCGCTCCGCCAGCTGGCCGCACGCCGCCCCGATATCCTCCCCTTTGCTCCAGCGGATCGTCGCGGTGATCCCGCGTTCCAGAAGGAGCGCCTGGAACGCCAGGATCCGCGAGAGCGGAGGTCGCCCGAAGCCCGCCCCGTTCCAGTCGTTGAAGGGGATCAGGTTCACCTTGGCCCGGAGCCCCTGGAGGAGCCGCGTGAGGCGGAGCGCGTCCTCGGGCGCATCGTTGACCTCGTTCAGCATCACGTACTCGAACGTCATCCGCTGGCGCACAGGGAGCGGGAACCGCCGGCAGGCAGCCAGCAGACTTTCGAGGTCCCAGCCGCGGTTCACCGGCATGAGCCGGCTCCTCACCTCGTTGGTGGTGGCATGGAGCGAGATCGCGAGGTTGACCTTCAGGTTCTCCTTGGCCAGCTTCACGATCCCGTTCACCAGGCCGACGGTGGAGACCGTGATCCGCCGCGGGGAGTAGCCGTAGGCGTCCGGGTGGGTGAAGAGCCTGAGCGACTTCACGGTGGCATCGTAGTTCGCCAAGGGTTCGCCCATCCCCATATAGACCAGGTGGGTCACGCGAGCCCCCGCGGGCAACGCGGCGCGCACCACCGCGAGCTGGCCAACGATCTCACCGGCGCTGAGGTTGCGGCTGAGGCCCATCGTACCCGTGTAGCAAAACGTACACGCAAAGCCGCAGCCCACCTGGGTGGACAGGCACAGCGTCAGCCGGTCCGCATCGGGCATGAGCACTGAGTGGATGCGCGACCCATCAGAGAGTCTGAAGACATATTTCCGGCTCCCGTCCTGCGAAGGAGTGCACCGCTCGATCTCCGGAACCTCGACGCCGGTCTCGACCCCCAGCCGCTGGCGGAATTCCTTCGGGAGGTTGCTCATCGCGTCGAGGTCCAGCGTGCCTGTCCTGAAGAGCCAGCCGG
>JACQRS010000382.1 GCA_016206385.1 Candidatus Rokuibacteriota bacterium
CAGTACGCCCAGCTCAAGAAGCTCATGAAAGGGCTCAAGCAGATGGAGGGGCGCGCCGGCAAGCTGAGGGGCGCCCTTCCGTTTCTTCCGCGTTGAGCGAGAAAGGAGCGGGACGTGGCGGTTCGCATTCGGCTGAGACGGGCAGGGAAGACCAAGAAACCCGCCTACCGCGTCGTGGTGGCGGACTCGCGGGCGCCGCGGGACGGTCGGTTCATCGAGATCATCGGCCACTACAACCCGCTGACCAACCCGCCCACCATCGAGATCGAGAAGGAGAAGGCCGCCGCGTGGCTCAAGAAGGGTGCCCAGCCCTCCAACACGGTTCGGCAGCTCTTGGCGCGAGCGGGAGTCACGAAGGACTGATCCCGGTGCGCGCCCGTCCGAGTGGGGGTGGTGGACATGAAGGAGCTGGTGGAGTTCATTGCCAAAGCGCTGGTGGATGAGCCGGATCAGGTCAGGGTGACGGAGATCGAAGGCGAGCGGATGACGATCATCGAGCTGCGGGTGGCCCAGGGGGACGTGGGCAAGGTCATCGGCAAGCAGGGGCGTACGGCCCGGGCGATCCGAACGCTCTTGAATGCCACGGCCACCAAGCTCCGGAAGCGGGCAGTGCTGGAGATCCTGGAGTGAGTGGCGGGCTGCCTTCCGAGCTTCCGCCGGGACGGTTCTTCGTCGCCGACCTGGAAGGCTGCCGCGTCGTCACCCGGGACGGCGACGAGGTGGGAACGTTCCTCAGAGCCGAGCCCGGGCCGAGCCAGGACCTCTGGGTGGTGGGCGCGGGGGACCGGGAGCACCTGATCCCGGCGGTGGCTGACATCGTGGTGACGGTGGACACCGCCAGCCGGGTCATCGTGATCCACCCGCCCGAGGGGCTCCTCGACCTATGAAGATCGACGTCGTGACCCTCTTCCCGGGGATGTTTTCCGGGCCGCTTCAGGAGTCGATCCTGGCCAGGGCCCAGGCGAAGGGGCTCGTCCAGGTGCGCGTGGTGAACCTGCGCGACTACGCCGCGGGGCGCCACCGGGTGACCGACGACTATGCCTTCGGCGGGGGCGGCGGGATGGTGTTGAAGCCCGAGCCGCTCTTCGCGTGCGTGGAGGCGCTGCGGGGACCCGACTCGCGGGTGATCCTGCTCGATCCCCAGGGCGAGCGTTTCACCCAGGCGCTGGCCCGGCGGCTCGCCCGCGAGTCCCACTTGATCCTCCTGTGCGGTCGCTACGAGGGAGTTGACGAGCGGGTGAGGCAGAACCTGGTGGACGAAGAGATCTCCATCGGCGACTACGTGCTCACGGGTGGCGAGTTCCCGGCCCTGGTTGTGGCGGACGCCGTGATCCGGCTCCTCCCGGGCGTCCTCGGCGACGAGGCCGCGCCGGATCAGGACTCCTTCAGCACGGGCTTGCTGGAACACCCGCAGTACACGCGACCGGAGGAGTTTCGGGGTCTCAGGGTCCCGGAGGTGCTGCTCTCCGGGGACCATCCGCGGATCGCCCGGTGGCGTCGGATCATGGCGCTCTGGCGCACGTTCCAGCGCCGGCCCGATCTCCTGGAGACGGCGGACCTGACTCCCGACGAGCAGAAGCTGATCGAAGCCTTCAAGCAGGGCAAACGCCCTGAGGAGTATCTCGCCTAAGGAGCCCGACAGTCATGGATGCCATCCGCGTGGTCGAAGCGAGCCAGCTCAAAAAGGACCGGGACAAATTCACGCCTGGGGACACGGTGAAGGTGCAGGTGAAGGTGGTCGAGGGGGAGAAGGAGCGCACCCAGGCCTTCGAGGGGGTCGTGATCAGAAAGCGCGGCGAAGGCGCGCGGGCCTCCTTCACCGTCAGGCGGCTCTCCTACGGCGTGGGCGTGGAGCGGACCTTCCCGCTCCACTCTCCGCGCATCGAGCGGATCCAGGTGGTGCGCCGCGGCCAGGTGCGGCGCTCCAAGCTCTACTACCTGAGAGATCTCGCGGGCAAGGCTGCCCGGCTCAAGGGCAGGCAAGCCCAGGCCCCCACCGCCGGCAGCTAGCTCCAGCGATGCACCGCCGGGTTCGCGAGGCCGGCTACCGGTTCGAGCGGGACGCCTGGCGCGCTGGCCTCGGGCGCGTTGCCGGAGTGGACGAAGCGGGGCGCGGTCCCCTGGCGGGCCCGGTGGTGGCGGCCGCCGTGGTTCTTCACCCCCTGCGGCGGATCAAAGGGCTCCAGGACTCGAAGCTCCTCACCCCGGCGCAGCGCGACGCGCTCTTTGCCAGGATTCTCAACAGCGCCGTGGCGGTCGGGGTGGGATGCGTGGATCCGGAGACCATCGACCGAATCAACATCTTGGAGGCCACGCGCCGGGCCATGCACGAGGCCATCGCCCAGCTCCCCTTTGCTCCGGAGCTGGTGCTGACCGATGCTGTCCGCCTCGCCTCGCTTCCGTGCCCCCAGAAGAACCTGATCCGGGGGGATCGGCGTTCCGCCTCCATCGCGGCTGCGTCCATCGTGGCCAAGGTCACGCGCGATCGCCTGATGGCCGAGTACGACCGGCACTTCCCCGAGTACGGCTTCGCCCGTCACAAGGGGTATGCGACTCCCGCGCACCGGGCTGCCCTCGTCAAGCACGGCCCTTGTCAGCTCCACAGGCGCACCTTCCACGGCGTCTGGCAGCAGGGCGAGCTGTTCGCTGTGTAGCGCGTCGTGGACCGTCGGCGCTCGGCGGGCTTGCGGGGTGAGGAGGAGGCGGCCCGCTACCTCAGGAAGCGAGGCCTCGTCATCCTCGAGCGGAACGTCCGCTCCAGGCTCGGCGAGATCGACCTGGTCGCGCGGGAAGGCGCAACGCTGGTCTTCGTGGAGGTGAAAACGCGCCGCCAGGACCGGGGTGATCCGCCGGAGAGCGGTGTCACGCCGCAAAAGCAGGCGCGGCTCGGCCGGCTCGCGCTCGGCTACCTTAAGGCCAAGGGGCTCGGCGAGGTGCGCTGCCGCTTTGACGTGGTCGCGGTGACGCTGGACGCGGCGGACCGGGTCGCCGCCATCCGCCATATCCCCGGCGCCTTCACGCTGTAGCCCTGCGTCGCGCGCGATTGCAGCGGTCGTCCCCCCGCGATAGAATCTCGCCACCGTGAGCCGATCTAAATTGATGAGCCTCGAGGCCGCGGCCCGGCTGGTGCCGGACCGCGCCCTGATCACGCTCGGCGGCACGCTGCTCCACCGGACGCCGGCGGCCTTCGTGCGCGAGCTGGCGCGCCAGGGGCGGCGAGATCTCGAGCTGGTCAAACCCTCTCCCGCCTACGACCTGGACCTCCTCTGCGCCGCGGGCTGCCTCTCCCGCTCGAATGCCGGCATCGTGACCTTCGAGGCGAACTTCGGGATGGCGAAGAGCTTTCGCCGGGCCGTGGAGAGCGGCCAGGTCCACCACACCGAGAACAGCTGACCCGTCATCTACGCCGGGATGCGGGCCGCATCCAACGGGATCCCCTTCGAGCCCATCGTGGGTCTCACCGGCAGCGACATCCCGGCGGCGGCGGGCTTCAAGACGGTCAAGGACCCGTACACGGGCGCCGAGCTGTACGCGATCCCGGCCATCAGGCCCGACTGGGCGGTTATTCACGTGCAGGAGGCAGATGCCCTAGGCAACGCCCGGATCTACGGCTCGCCCTATTGGGACCTCGTGATGTCGCGCGCGGCCGTCCGAGTGATACTGACGGCCGAGCGCATCCTGCCCACCGAGG
>JACQRS010000386.1 GCA_016206385.1 Candidatus Rokuibacteriota bacterium
CACGTCCATGATGACCCCGCCCTTCAGCATCTCTGCCAGCCCGACCTTCAATCGAAGCGTCCCAATCTCCATGTCTGCCTCCATTATGACCTGGTGCAATCGAGCGCACCGGTCAGGTCTTCAATCAGGTCTTGCACTGCCTCCAGCCCCGCCGATAGCCGGACCAGCCCAGGGCCGATCCCGAGGGCCGCCAGCTCGCTCTCGGAAAGCCGCCGATGGGAGGTGCGCGCGGGATAGCTCCACGTCGTTGCCACATCCCCGAAGCTCGGGGCGAACTCGATGAGGCGAAGGCCGGCCATGAAGCGTTCCACCGCCGGAGCGCCACCTTTGAGGTCGAAGGAACAGATCGCCCCCGCGCCGTTCTTGAAGAGCCGCTGGGCGAGCCCGTGCTGGGGATGGGAGGGAAGCCCGGGGTAGTACACGCGCGCCACCTCCGGCCGCCCGTCCAGGAAGCGGGCCAGCACCAGGGCGTTGGCCGACTGGCGCTCGAGCCTCACGTGGAGCGTCCGGAGGCCGCGGCTGGCCAGCCAGGCATCGAACGGTCCCAGGTTCGTCCCCAGCCTGATCACGGCGGCGCGCACCCGATCCATCAGCTCCCGGCGCCCCACCGCGATCCCGGCGGTCACGTCCCCATGGCCCGAGACGAACTTGGTGGCGCTGTGATGCACCACCGTGGCGCCCAGGCCCAGGGGCTTCAGAACCGCCGGCGAGGCGAAGCTCGAGTCTGCGATCAGCTCCACGCCGCGGCTCCGGAGCTCGGCTCCCAGCGCCTCCAGGTCCACCAGCTTCAGGAGCGGGTTTGAGATCGCCTCCACGTAGACCGCCCGCGTCCTGGGCGTCAGCGCGGCCAGCACATTGCCCGGCTCTGTCGCATCCACGAAGGTGGTGTCGACGCCGGCGCGGCGGAGCTCCTCCGCGAGAAACGCGGTGGTGGTGCCGTAGAGGTCTCGGCCTGCCACCAGGTGATCGCCTGACGCCAGGAGTGCCAGGAAAAGCGCGGTGAGCGCGCCCATCCCTGAGGCGCACGCCACCGCGGCCTCGCCTCCCTCGAGAGCCGCCATCATGGCCTCCAGCATGGCCGTGTTCGGGCTCCCGTAGCGGCCGTAGACAAACCCCGCCGCCTTCCCCTCCCACACACCCTCGACATCCTCCATCGTCTCGAATGTGTAGACATTGCTCTGGTAGATGGGCGGCGTCAGCGGGTGGCTGGCTGACGGAACATCCCGTCCGCCTCGGGCGGCGATGGTCTCGAACCGCACGCTCGGCTCCTACACCAGCGGGACCGCGACGCGTTCGGCGGGCCGCCGTATCGGTCGTCTCTGCATCTCTCGGATCGCCTCGCCGAGCCTCCGGACTCCCTCCTCGACCCGGTTCGCCGGGACCGAGGAGAATGAGAGGCGAAGGGTGCGCTCGCCTCCCCCCTCGAGGAAGAAGGCATCCCCCGGCGTGAACGCCACACCCCGATCCAGGGCCCGAGGGAGCAAGGTCACGGCGTCCAGGCCCTCGGGAAGGGTGACGAGCAGCGAGAAGCCACCCTGGGTCTGGGTCCAGCTCGCACCCTTCGGCATGTGGCGGCTCAGCGCACTCAGGAGCACGGCGCGCCGCCTCCCGTACTCGGCCGCCGAGCGCCGGAGGTGCCGCTCCAGCAGCCGCCGCTGGCAGAAGTGATAGACCGCAGCCTGGATCAGGGGGCTCGTGTGGATGTCCGAGAGCTGCTTTGCGGCCTCGAGCCGCTCGAGCACGGGCGCCGGCGCCACCAGCCAGCCCAGGCGGAGGCCCGGAAAGAGGATCTTAGAAAAGGTCCCGATGTAGAGAACGAGACCGTGGGAATCCTCTGCCTTGAGCGGGGCCGGCGGTCGCTTGCCGTAAAAGAGGCTTCCGTCAAAACCATCCTCCACCACCGGGATCTGAAAGCGCCCGGCCAGCTCAAGGAGCCGACGCCGGGCAGGAGCGGGCATGGTCAGGCCCGTGGGGTTGTGAGCGCTCGGCTGACAGTAGAGGAGCTTGGGCCCGTGGCGCTCCAGGACCCGCTCGAGGACATCCAGCCTGAGCCCGGTGTCGCTCATCGGGACCGGCAGGAGCTGGGCGCCGAAGGCGCGGAAGACCTGGATGGCGCGGGGATAGCTCGGCTGCTCGATGGCGACGAAGTCTCCGGGGTCGAGAAGCGTGCGCGCGATGAGGTCGAACCCCTGCTGGGAGCCGTTGACGATGACGATCTCCTCGGGCCGGGCCTCGACGCCGAAGCGCAGCAGGTAGCCGGCCAGGTAGCGGCGGAGCGGCGGATAGCCGGCGGCCGGGTAGTACTGGAGGAGCGTCGCGCCCTCCTCGCG
>JACQRS010000388.1 GCA_016206385.1 Candidatus Rokuibacteriota bacterium
ACTCGACCCGGCTCGGCTGAAGCTGCTGGCCCAGGGACACCGAGGCGGAGAGCAGCAGGAACCCGAGCCCTGCGAGGACGAGCGCGCGGTGCCCCGAGCCTTTGCGCGCGATCGCCGGAACCAAGCCCGCCATCTTCAGCGAGGCGGAGCTGCGGGTCATACCTTTGGACCTCGGCACGCGCCGCAACCCCGCCAAGTGGAGTCGGGACCGCATCGGTTGGTCGGGGTGAGAGGATTTGAACCTCCGACCCCCTGCGCCCAAGGCAGGTGCGCTACCAGGCTGCGCCACACCCCGAAATTCTCCTCACGAGTATAAGTTGCGGTCCGGGACCGATCAAGTTCCGCTCCGGCCGGGCCAGGAGCGGAGAAGCTCCCGCGCCCGAGCCGTCGCCCGCCCCCGGTGGCTCACCTGGTTCTTGACCTCCGGGGAGAGCTCGGCGAAGGTCTGCCCGAGCGGCAGGTAGAGGAAGATCGGGTCGTAGCCGAAGCCGTCAGACCCCCGAGGGGCACTCGTGATCTGCCCCTCCGCCCCGCCCTCCACGAGCTGCTCGTGTCCCGCCGGATCGGCCAGCGCGATCACGCAGCGAAAGCGGGCCCCGCGCTGCTCGGGTGGAACGCCTGTGAGCGCCTGCAGAAGCCGGGTGCAGCGCTCCGCGTCGCTCAAGCCGGGACCCCCGTAGCGCGCGGAGGCGATCCCCGGCTGCCCTCCAAGCGCATCCACCTCCAACCCCGAATCGTCAGCGAGAGCCAGGGCTCCGGTGAGACGGGCAGCGGCGCGGGCCTTGGCCAGCGCGTTGGCCACATAGGAGGATTCGCCCTCGGGCGGCAGGTGAGCGCCAGGGACTGTCGCGAGCGAGACCACCTCGAACGGCACAGCACCGAGAAGGGTCTGGAGCTCCCGGGCCTTGGCGGGATTGAGGGTGGCGAGGACGAGCTTAGAGCGAGAAGACGCGCTGGTCACGGGCCTCCAGGGCCTGCCGCTGCAAGGCCACGAGCCGCTTGATCCCGGCCTCGGCCAGGGCCAGCATGTCCTGGAGGCGCTCGCGTCCGAAGGGCGTGTGCTCGGCGGTGCCCTGGATCTCCACGAATTCCCCGGCGCCGGTCATGATCACGTTCATGTCCACGTCGGCGGAGGAGTCTTCCTCATAGTCGAGGTCGAGCACCACGCTCCCGCCCACGATGCCGACACTGGTGGCCGCCACGCAGTCGCGGAGGGGAGAGCTGGGGAGGAGCCCCCCCTGCACCAGCTTGACGAAGGCGTCGGAGAGGGCGACCAGCCCGCCCGTGATGGCCGCGGTCCGGGTCCCGCCGTCCGCCTGGATCACGTCGCAGTCCACCCAGAAGGTGCGCTCGCCGAGCTTGGCCAGCTCCACCACGGCCCGGAGCGATCGCCCCACCAGCCGCTGGATTTCCTGGGAGCGGCCGCCGGTGCGGCCGGCCTCCCGCGCCGTGCGCGTGGAAGTCGAACGCGGGAGCATGCCGTACTCGGCTGTCACCCAGCCCTGGGCCTGCCCCCTGAGAAACGGGGGAACCTTTTCCTCGACAGACGCGGTGCAGATGACCTTGGTCGCGCCGAACTCCACCAACACCGAGCCCTCCGGATGCTGGAGATAGTCGCGCGTGATCGTCACGGGGCGAAGCTGGTCAGGGCGGCGGCCGTCGTGGCGGATCACCGGACTCCCCCGTTCAGTCGGGCGCGCCTCACCGGACGGACCACCACGACATTATCCTGCAGGATCACCGGGTGGCCTCCGTCACCGCAGCTCGCATCTTGAGATCGTAGCGCCGCTTGTACTCGGCCAGCCCCGCAAAGATCGCCCGCGCCACCTGCTCGCGGTAGTGCGAGCTCAAGAGCTTTCGCTCCTCCTTCTTGTTCGTGAGGAACCCGATCTCCACCAACATGGCGGGCATGGCCGCCCCGCCCAGGACGTAGAAGCCCGCCTGCTTGACGCCCCGGTTCGGGATCTTGAGGGACTGGGTCACGGAGTCCAGCACCGTTTCGGCCAGCCGGCTCGACTCCTGCTGGAACTCGGACTGGGCGAGGTCCCAGAGGATCGTCTTCAGGATGTCCGGCTTGCCGCGGGAGGCCGGGGACTCGAGCTGGATGACCCCGTTCTCGAGCGCCGCGACCTGCCGCGCCTCGTTGTCGGAGGCCTCGGAGGAGAGGAAGTACGTCTCCACGCCCTCCGAGACCCTGGCGCGGTGGGCGTTGGCGTGGATGGACACGAAGAGGTCGGCGCGCTGGGCGTTGGCGAACGAGGTGCGATCTCTGAGCGGGACAAAGTAGTCGCCGGTGCGCGTGAACACCGCCTTCACGCCGAGCTCTCCCTCCAGCATCCGGGCGAGCCGCTTGGTCACATCCAAGACCACGTCCTTTTCCTGAAGCCCGCTGGGACCGGTCGCGCCGGGGTCGTGCCCGCCGTGCCCTGCGTCGAGCACGATGAGCCGGAGCGGCTGGGCCGGGGCGTGCTGGGCATCGGGGCGCGCCGCCTTCGCCCTGTAGAGGTCCAGAACCAGGCGGAACGGCTCTTCGAGGACCGCGGGCCTGGTCTCTTCGGGTGATGTCTCGAGGTCGATCGTCAGGACCACGTCGCGCCCCGACCGCTCGAGCCTGAGCTGGCGGACCAGTCCGTCGGCTACCTCCTCGGTCCGGGGAGCCTCAATGGCCACCCCCGAGAGCAGCACCCTGATCTCCCTCGGGGAGGGACGAAGGAGATAGTCGAACCTGCCGCTCGCTTCGAGCACGACCCGGGTGAAGGAGGGGTATGAGCGGACCCGCAGATCCTCGAGAGGGAGGGCGCTGCGCACCGGTTTGATGTCGCGCTTCGGTACGGGCGCCGCCTTCACGACGGTCAGCTGAGGCACAATGCGCGGGAGCAGCCTGGTCAGGAACTCCTCGGGCACCACCCAGCCGCTCTTGAGCACCCGCGGGGGCGCCGAAAGCGAAACCGGCTTGCCCTGGACGAGCACGCGGGGCTGATCCCGGGTGAGCTGGACCGTCTGCTTACCGACCCTGAAGGTGGCGGTCGTGCTCCTCGCGCTCCAGCGGGGCGTGACGCCGAGGAGGCGGGCGAGCTGATCCAGGGAGACGTAGGCGGCGGCGTCCTCGGTGAAGACCGTGGAGAGCTGGCCGCGCTCCCGGCCCTCGAGTGCCAGGCGCAGGCCCGAGGCCTCGGCGGGCCTGGCGAGCCCGCCCAGCGCGAGACCGCTCACCACCACGGCGACAAAGAGCCGTTGCATCGCTCCACCTCTGTCGAGTGCAGGGTATTCTAGCACCGCCCTCCGCCCCTGCGAAACTTTGGCCCTAAAACATGATCGGGGCTCGACTCGCTCGAGCCCCGATTGGATTTTGGTGGAGGCGGCGGGAATCGAACCCGCGTCCGGGAACCCTCAGCGTCAGGCCTCTACATCCGTAGCCGGCATTTTCAATCTCGCCACCCGGCGCTCCTACCGACGGGATCGCCAGGCAGCCAGCCTCTAATGTTCTCGCCCCTCCCCCCGAGGCGGGGATCAGGGCCAGCCGGCAGTGTCTGACGCCCCAGATCCAGGCCCTACCGACGCGGCCCGGCGGGACGTGGCCGCCTTAAGCGGCCAGGGCTAGCTGAGTGTCGGCAGCTATAACCGTCCTCTCGGTTTTACGAGGGGAGAGGACCTCGAGATGCCACCTGCGCCTCACTGATCCCCGTCGAAGCCAGTCGCCCCCACGTTTCGGTTACTGGCGGAGACGGGCGCGGACGGCCCTGTCCATCTCGCGCCGGGCCTCGCGCTCACGGAGAACCCGGCGCTTGTCCCTGAGCTTCCTCCCACGCGCCAGGCCCACCTCCAGCTTGGCCCGACCACCCTTAAAGTATAGACGAAGCGGCACGATGGTCAACCCGCGCTCCAGTGTCTTGCCCATGAGCCGGTTGATCTCGCTCCTGTGGAGGAGGAGCTTCCGCTTGCGCTCCGGGTCGTGGTTGGCGTGAGTCCCGTGGTGGTAGGGGCTGATGTGGCACCCCACGAGCCAGACCTCGCTCCCTTCAACCCGGGCATAGCTGTCTTTGAAGTTGGCCTTCCCCTCGCGCAGGGACTTGACCTCGGTTCCCCTGAGGACCAGCCCGGCCTCGTAGGTCTCCAGGATCTCGAAGTCGTGGCGGGCTTTCCGATTGGTGACCACGACCCGCTCCTCCGCGGGCCTGTTCCCTTGACTTGGCGCCATCGAAGTGTATTATCGTGAATCTGCCCGGGCCGAAGTGGCGGAATTGGCAGACGCGCTAGATTCAGGGTCTAGTGCCCGCAAGGGTGTCGGGGTTCGAGTCCCCGCT
>JACQRS010000403.1 GCA_016206385.1 Candidatus Rokuibacteriota bacterium
CCCCGGACCCGTGTCCTCCACCTCCCGCGAATCCCACTGGTGCACGGAGTCAACCCGGGTGGTCCAGCTCAGCCGCCGCGGCGGCGGCGTCTCGCGCATGGCCTGGTGGGCATTGGAGATGAGGGTCACCACCACCTGGTGGAGCTGGTGGGGATCGGCCCAGAGCACCGGGAGGTCCGGGGCCAGATCCAGCTTCACCTCCACCCCATCCAGCCGGAGCGGGTAGGCCAGAAGCTCCACGGCCTCTTGGACCACCAAGTCAAGGGACACATCCTGCCGCTTGGGAGGGTGCTGACGCGCCAGGGCGAGGAAGTTTTTGACAATGCGCGAGCAGCGCTCGGCGGCCTTGAAGATCCTCTCGGCCCGCTGGGCGAGCGCCCCGTCCCCGGCCGTCTCACGCAGAAAGGTTGCCTGACCCACGATCACCGAGAGGGGGTTGTTCAGCTCGTGCCCCACCCCCGCCAGGACGTAGCTCAGGGCAGCCAGCTTCTCGTTCTGCAGGAGCTGCGCCTGGAGCGCCTTCTCTCCGGTCAGGTCGCGCACCACGCCGACGAGCGCCACGGGCTGGCCTGATTCGTCCCTGACAACCCCTGTCGTGAGGGCCACGGGGAACTCGGATCCGTCAGCCTTGATCCCGACCACCTCCCCCTGCCAGCCGCCCGCCACCGTCGCATCCATGACGGCCTTCATTTGGCCTTCGGGCGTGGAGGGGGCCCAGAGGACACTCGCATACTTCCCCACGACTTCGTCCGGGCTGTACCCGAACACAACCTTAATGGCCGTGTTGACGAAGATGATCTGCCCCTCCCGGTCGGTCACCACGATCACCTCCCCGAGGCTCGCGACAGCCGCCCCCAGGAGGCGGAGACGCTCCGCAACCTCGCGGGTCTCACGGTACAACCGGGAGTTGTCGATGGCGATGGCGGCCTGGTGGCTGATCCCTTCCACCAGCCGAAGTTCCTCGGGGGTGAAGGCATGCTCTGCTTCCCACCAGGTGACGAGGAGCCCCCCGATGGGTTCCCCCTTGACGACCATGGGAACAAAGAGGACCGACCGCTGGAGAAAACGTTGGAGAGTGTTCTGGTCAATCCGGGGATCGGCGTCAGCGTTGCTGGAGTAGACCGGACGACGGTGCTCCCAGGCCTCCTCCACGGCGGGATGCCCCTTGATGGGAATCGGGTGCTTCAAGAAGGTCTGCAGGAGGTGCTTCGGCACGTGGTAGCCGGCAATAGGGTGAAGATACTTCCGATCGGCGTCGACAAGGTAGGCGCCCACCGTATCCGCCCTAAGGGCCTGAGCGGTCTCCCGGGCTACGCGCCGCAGCGTCTCCGTCAGGTCGAGAGTGGAGTTGACCGCCTGGCTCACCGTCAGGAGGGTCTGGGTCTCCTGGAGCTGTACCTTCAGCTCGCGCACGAGGTTGGTTCGGTCCAAGGCAACGGCCGCGTGATCGGCTAGTGAGGTGAGGAGCGCGACGTCCTCCGGGGAAAAGGTTCGGGGGGATTTATGCAACGCAGCAAGGACGCCGATCACCGCCCCGCGGAGGATGACCGGAACCTCCAGAACGGCACGGTAGCCGAACTGGGTGACAATGGCGGAATCGCGCCAGTGGGGGTCTGCGCTCATGTCCTCGGAGGCGTGTGGCTTCCGGGTCAACACGACCTGGCCGACCCGGCTTTCGGAGATCTTCCGGCGCGGCGCCGCGCGCAACAGCTCGTCGAACCCGTAGGTCCCGAGAAAGACCAGCTCGTCGCCCTCAACGACACAGAAGCTCGCGCTGTCGGTCCCCATGAGTCGGCAGACTCGCTCGCCAATCAGCGAGAAGAGCCGCTCAAAGTCATCCGCCCCGGCCAGCTCCTTCACGATCTCGACAAAGGCCGCCTGCCGCTGTTCCAGCTTCCGGCGGGCGGTGATGTCCCGGGCAACGCCTTCGATGGCCACGAGGACGCCGTCCTTGAAGATGAGACGCCCGCTGCATTCGAAGAACCCTCTCACCCCGTCCTTCCTGATGAACTCCGCGGTGAAGAACTCCGAGACCCGCTCCCCGGCGATCATGCGGCGAACGATCTCGGCCTGACGGGCCAGTTCCTCGGGGGGCATGAGCTGGGCGATGTTCATTCGGAGAAGCTCCTCCCGGGTGTAGCCGCTGACGCGGCTCGCTGCCTCGTTGACCGCCAGGAGCTTCCCCTCCAGATCGTGGACGTACACGATGTCGATGATATTCTCCAGGAGCTCCCGGTAGCGGGCCTCGGAGCTCGCCAGTCCATCTCGCGCTTCCCGCTCTCCTTTCAGGTGGCGGGCGTTCTCGATGGCGATGGCCGAGTGGTCCGCGAGGATCGTCAGCAGGCGCTCCTCGCTCGCGCTGAACTCGCGCGGCCGGTGGCTCGCCACGGCGAGCAGCCCGACCAGCCGGCTGCCGATCGCCAGCGACACCGCCAGGCTCCCCCGCAGGGCCTCGAAGGCGTCGGCGATCGGATGGGCACTGTCCGCGCTGGCAACGAGGTCTGGTATGGCCACTCGCCGCTCAACCGCTGCCCGCTCCTGCAGTCGCTCCTCCACCGGAAGCCCGAGCGTCTGCGCCGCCGAATCCTCGATGCCGGCCCACCCCGCCGGACGCAGCTCGGTTCCGTCAACCAGCCAGAGGACGCTCAGCTCGGCCTTGAGGAGGTGCATCGCTGCCTGCGCCACCCGC
>JACQRS010000389.1 GCA_016206385.1 Candidatus Rokuibacteriota bacterium
CCGAAGACCCGCATCGGGATCCCCAGGATCGCCTCCACGCTCATGGCCTGATAGCGGATGGCATCGGGGAGCGAGAGGCTAAAGCCGGAGATCGGGCCCGGGAGGTGGCCCGCATAGACCGGGTAGAGCGAGAGGATCAGCACGAGCGTGAACAGCGCGATCCCCCCTGCCCGGCGCGCGCCTTCGAGGACGAGGAGCCAGAGCACCGCTCCGACCCACACAGCTTGGATCGGCGCTTTGAACTCCCAGGCCTCCTCGAGGATGCGCAAGCCGTTCCAGGCGAAGTAGCACGGGGTGAGAGCCGCGAGGAGAAAGAGAAGGACGTCGTACCACGGCACCCGGTCCCGCGGGGCGCGCCGGGTGGCGGGGAAGATCAGAAACGTGAGCGAGAAGAAGAGCGCGAGGAGGAGGTAGAGGTAGCGGTTCTCGATGAGGACGACACCAGAGAGGAACTGGACGTTGAAGAGCTGGTTGATGGCCAGGAGGGTGCCGGCCGTGCTGAAGCCGACCAGCACGGCCAGCCACCCTCCGGAGAGCGTGCGGTGGCGCTGGATGAACTCGGGCTGCGCCGCCATCCCGGCGCCCGCCTCACTCCTCCCAGTACGGTTCGAAGCCCGCCTCCTTGAGCATCGCGGCCCGAACTTTCATCCAGAGCTTGGGGAAGTCTTTCGTGCCCACCTTCTGAGCTGAGGCGTCGGCCAGAGCCTTGTCCCAGGCCTTGTGCAGGACCTCCTGCCGCCGGACGAGCTCGTTGTTGTGCTTTTCCGCCTCGGCGGTCCACACGCCCTTCTCCTTGAAGTAGCGGATCGCCCCTTCGTGATAGGGGATCGCCCAGGTGAAGCGCTGCTTCGACAGGGCGAAGCCGTCGTTACCCGGATGGGCTCCGATGTACTCGGGGAGCAGCTCGAAGATCATCCGGGTCTGGTGGTACACCAGGTCGGATGGCTGGCTCGCGTAGGCCGTGACGATGGGGTAGCCGTATGTGGCCCCTTTGTGCGGGTTCTCCTTGGTCACGGGCTGGGCGCCCACCGTGGCCACGTTGTACTCGAAGTACGGAGCCGCCTTCTTCAGGCGCGCCCAGCAGGCCGGGTCCTCCTTCGGGCTCGGGACCGTCGGCGGGATGTATTTCCTCGGTGAGGCGGCCAGCTCATAAACCCCACCCGAGTTGGTGCTGGCGATGTACGCGTCCGCGGTCCCTTCGACGACGGCCCGGGCCGAGGCTCCCCAGCTCGGGAACTCGACCTTCTTGACGTCTTTCCAGGTCAGGTTGGCGCAGGCCAGGAAGGCGGTCATGTTCTGGTTGAGCGCGGGCGCGCCCACCACCCACGCGATCCGCTTGCCCTTGAGGTCGAAGACGGTCTTGACCCCCGTGTCAGCAGCGGCAGCCACGTTGCCGGTGTTGAAGTCGCCCCAGGCCATCGCCAGAAGCTTCACCGGCTGGGGACCCCAATCGGTGTTGGCGAACTCGAACACGCCCTCCTGGGAGAAGAGCGAGGCGATCCCGAGGGCGCCAAAATGCGCGCGGCCCGAGGCCAGCGGGGCCTGGCGCGCGACGTCGTTGCCCGCGGGAACCACCCTCAGGGTGACGCCCTCCTTTTTGGCCATGGCATGACCGATGGAGGCGGCCTGGATGTACCCTGCCGAGCCCACATCGTAGGCGGTCCAGACCACGGCCCGGGGCATCTTGAAGGTGCTCTGGGCGCCTCCCGGAGCCACGGTGGCCAGGGCGAGGACGCCGATGGCGAGAAGGCTTAGCATCGAAAGGCTCCTGGTTCTCATTCGCATCATTCTGCTCCTCCCTGAGTTTCTGGGTGAGTCGTGAACCCCGACAGCACCCGTGTTGTATCTGCTCGCGCGAGACCTGTCAAGAACGACGAGCCGGCGTCAGAGCATGGGCTTGAAGCCCCGGTCGATCGCCACATCCACCAGCGTTGGGCCGGAAGCGGTCAGGGCTGCCTCCAGAGCGGCGCGGAGGTCGCCGGGCTTGTCCACCCGCTCTGCCGGGACACCGAGGGCGCCCGCCAGCCCCACGTAGTCGATCTCGGGGTCCACCAGGTCCATCCCGGGGTAGATCCCCCGCTTGGCCGAGTCCAGCCCCAGCCCGAGCATCCCGGCCTTGAGGATCGCGTAGGAGGCGTTGTTGAGGACGACGTAGGTGATCGGGAGTCGGTAGTGGGCCGCTGTCCAGAGCGCCTGGCAGGCATACATCACCGAGCCGTCGCCGATGGTGGCCACCACCTTGCGGTGCGGGTTCGCGAGCTGAACCCCGACCGCAGCGCCCATCCCCCAGCCCAGGGTCCCGGTCTTCGAGCCGTAAAACGAGCCAGGGGCCTTGAAGGGGAGATAGCTCAGGACATAGCGAAGGGAAGATGCTGATTCGTCAACGATCGCAACATCGTCGGGAACCAGCGAGGCGAGTGTGGCGAGCAGGTACGCCTGGCTGATCGGGACGCGCTCGCGCTCAGCCTCTGCGGTCTCTGTCAATCCCCGGAGATACGCGGTGCGCGCTTTCGCGATCTCGGCGGCGCGGGCTGCGGCCGCCCGGCGGGAGGGTTCGTCATAGCGTTGACCAAGCGCGTGGACGAGCGCGCCGAGGGCGGCCTTGGGGTCGGCGACGATCCCAAGGGTCACGGGGTAGTTCTTCCCCAGCTCGCGGGGATCACTATCCAGCTGGATGATCGGGAGCCCGGAGGGAAACGGGTCTCCCGGGACATAGAAGAGCCACGTGAAGACATCACAGCCGACCAGGAGCACGCAGTCGGCCTGGTCCATCGCCTTCCGAACGCCTGAAACCGCAGGGAAGAGCCCGCCGCGCCAGAGCGGGTGGTCGCCCGGAAAGTTGGTCCGCCGGTACACCGGCTCGCCATGAACCCGGGCGCCGATCAGCTCAGCCAGCGCCACCAGCTCAGCCACCGCGCCGGCCCGCGCCACCCCATCCCCTGCCACCACGAGCGGACTCTTCGCCCGCGCCAGAAGCTCGGCCGCCTTTCTCATAGCCTCGGGCTCGGGGAGCGTGCGGCTCGCCACAGGAGGGCTCGGTGCTCCGGAGTCCTCGATGACTGCTGTCATCAGGTCCATGGGCAGGGAGAGAAAC
>JACQRS010000397.1 GCA_016206385.1 Candidatus Rokuibacteriota bacterium
CACCCACCTGGCCCTGGTCCTGGCCTTCGTGTCCTTCTGCATGCCCTTCACCCTCTGGCTCCTGCGGGCGTTCTTCGAGACGATCCCGATCGAGCTGGAGGAGGCCGCGCTGGTGGACGGGGCCGGGCGCTTCAGGGCAGTGGTCTACGTGGTCCTGCCGCTGGCGTTGCCCGGCGTCATCGCCACCTCCATCTTCACCTTCATCCTGGCCTGGAACGATTACATCTTCACGCGCATCCTGATCTCCGCCGACGAGCTGAAGACGCTGCCGGTCGGCGTCCAGGATCTCTTCCATTCGGCCCTGATCGACTGGGGGCTCATCATGGCCGCCGGCGTGATGATCACGATCCCGGCGCTGGCGTTCTTCATCCTGGTCCAGCGCCACCTGGTGGCGGGCTGGGGAAGCGGCGGGCTCAAGGGGTGAGGGTATCGACCGCGACGTGCGGTCGGAGTTCCGACCGCATGCCGGTAACTGGCACGCGAAAATAGGGCATGGCTCGGTTCCGAGAAAGCTGTCTGCGGGTTGTCACTTCGGCCCGGGCGCCGCCTCGCCCCGTGCGTGAGCGTCTTGTGAGGGGACTGAACCGTAACCGCAAAGGAGGCTTGCCATGCGACGTCGCCACATTTTGGGGCTAGTACTTGTGACCGCGATCTCCGTGGCGGCGCTGGTCGCCGCGTTCCCGGTCGGGGCGCAACAGCGTGTGATTCTTCGCTTCTCAGACTGGCACCTGACCGAGGATGTCTGGAACAAATCCCTCACGGAGGGCATCGCGATCTTCGAGAAACGCTTCCCCCACATCAAGGTTCAGACGGAGCCGGTTTCTTACCGTGAGAAGGAGACCAAGTACACGGTGGAGTCGGCGGCGGGCAAAGCTCCGGACGTAATGCACCTGCACGCCTTCTCGCTGCCCGCGTTTTACGAGAAGGGCTACGCCCTGGACCTCACCCCCTTCATCGAGAAGGAGGGAAAGGGATTCCTCGACGCCTGGTACCCGCTGCCGCTGGAGCTCGTCAAGTACAAGGGGCGGGTCCACGCCATGCCGGGCGACTACATGACGATGGTCCTTGTGTGCAACACCGACATGGTGAACGCGGCAGGCGTTAGTCCGGAGAAGTTTCCCGCGACGTGGGAGGGCTTCCTCGACTTCGCCAAGAAGGCCACCAAGCCGGGCCAGCAGTGGGGCCTCGGGATGGTGGGGGCCAAGGACCCCGGATTTTCGCTGAGGTTCAGCCCGTTCCTCTGGACCTTCGGCGGGGACTACCTGACCGCAGACCTGAAACGCTCGGCGCTCGACACCCCGGAAGCCAAGGAGGCCTTCGCCTACTTCGTCGAGCTGTCCAGCAACCACAAGGTCGTTCCCCCCGGCGCCACCTCCGCGAATCCCCAGGATGTCCGCACCCAGCTCGCCCACAAGAAGATCGCCTGCGAGATCGGCTCGGGCTGGACCGCGCCGATCGTGAACAAGATCAACCCCGACCTGAGGGCCTTTGAGGTCCTCCGGGCCTACCCGCTCCCGGTGAAGAAGAAGCGGGCGACCGCCATCTGGCTCAGCTCATGGATCATCGGCCCCAACACGAAGCACCCCAACGAGGCCTGGGAGCTCATGAAGTTCATCACCTCGAAGGAGATGGAGCTGAAGTGGTTCAAGGACAACCGGGTCACTTCCTCCCGGAAGGATGTCAGCGGCGTGGCCCCTGAGATCCTGAACGACAAGTTCGCCAAGGTCATTGCCGCCGAGCTGCCCTACGGGAAGGTGGAGCCCCAGATTAGGGAATGGCCGGAGATCATGGATGTCTTCACCGGGGCCGTCCAGGAGGCGCTGACCGGGGCGAAGACCGCTGACAGGGCCCTGGCCGACGCCCACTCACGGATCAACGCGATCCTGGCGCGGCGTCGCTAGCCGGCTCAGCACTTCGGCACGCGGGGGAGGGGGAGGCCTCTCCCCCGCGTGTGTCTGTCCGTGGCCACCGCGCGCTCGACGTCTATCCGCACCGGGTACCTCTTCGTGCTCCCGGCCCTTCTCCTGCTTTTGGCCGTGCTGGGCTTCCCCGCCCTCTGGAGTCTCGGGCTGAGCTTCCGCGCCGAGGGGCGTGACGGCTTCTCGCTCGAGCAGTATCGCTTGCTTCTCGAGGACAGCCTGTTCCACCAGACGTTCTGGAACACGGGCCTGCTGGTCGGTCTGAGCGTGGCCGCCCACCTCGGTCTCGGCCTGGCGGTGGCGCTCCCCCTGAATCTCCCCCTGCGCGGCCAGGCGACCTTGCGCCTGGTGGCGCTGCTCCCCTGGGTCGTCCCGGACGTGGTGGCCGGAATCATCTGGAAGTGGCTCTACAACCCGCTCAACGGCGCCCTCAACGATGTCCTTGTTCGCCTCGGTCTGCTCACCACGCCCCTGGATTGGTTGGGCGCCGGGCACCTCCCGCTGGTCAGCGTGATCCTGGCCAACGTCTGGCGCGGGTTTCCCTTCGTCATGCTCATCCTGCTGGCCGGCCTCCAGGCGATCCCCCGCGAACGGTACGAGGCGGCAAGCATCGATGGGGCGAACGCGCTTCAACGGTTCCGCCACATCACCCTTCCCGGGCTCCGCAAAATGCTGGTCGTGTCGCTGGCCCTGGACACGGTCTGGGAGGTGCGCCGCTTCGGTCTCATTCAGGCCATGACCCAGGGCGGTCCTGGAAACCTGACGGAGGTTCTCTCGACCCTGGTTTACAAGCAGTACTTCGCCTTCTTCCGGTTCGAATACGCCTCCGCCATCGCCGTGGTGATGGCCGCGGTGCTGCTGATCGTGAGCCTCCCCTATATCCGCATGATCAGCCAGGAGGAGTAGCTGTGCCCGCTTCCGATGACCGGCCGGAGCGCGCGGGTGTCCGGGGCGGGGAAGGGCAACGCGCCAGGGCAAAAGAGCGACGCGTGGGACCTTGGCTCTTCCGGGCCCTGGTCTACGGATTTCTCCTCGTCATGGCGATCTATGTCCTGTTCCCGTTCGCGTGGATGCTCTCCACCGCGCTCAAGACTGAGTCCGAGGCTCTGGCGATCCCGCCGACCTGGATCCCCCGGACCCCGACCCTCGATAGCGTCATCGGCATCTGGGTTCGGAAGAACTTCGCGCTGTACTTTTTCAACAGCACGGTCGTGTCCCTCGCCACCGCCCTCCTCTCCGTGTTCTTTGGCAGCCTGGCCGGCTACGGCTTTTCCCGATTCCGCTTTCCGGGGCGCCAGTTCCTCATGGGCTTCTTTCTTGCCACCCAGATGCTCCCCGGCGTGTTGCTCGTCGGTCCCTACTTCAAGATGCTCAACGCCGTCGGTCTGTATGACACCCGGACCGGCCTGGTGATCGCCTTTCTCACGATCTGTCTGCCGTTCGCCACCTGGACGATGAAGGGCTTCATCGACGGCGTGCCCGTGGAGATGGACGAAGCCGCGCTGGTCGATGGCTGCAACCGCCTGAGCGTCTTCTTCCGCGTCATCCTCCCGGTCCTTGGACCCGCGATGGTGGCGTCGATCCTCTTTGCCTTCCTCCTGGCCTGGGGAGACCTCCTGTGGGCCCTCTGCCTCACCACCAGCGAGGGCATGATCACCGTGACGCTGGGAATCGCCCGCACCGTGGGCGAGTTCCGCATCATCTGGCCCATGCTCATGGCCGGCTCCCTTCTCGGGGGCCTCCCCGCCATCCTCCTCTACCTGTTCCTCCAGCGGTTCCTGGTGGCCGGCCTGACCGCTGGAGCCCTGAAGGACTAGCGCTCGCCCTGCCCCTTGACAGGGGTTTGGCGATTCATCTATGGTTAACCAAAGATAAGCCTCACTTAACTGGCCGGCCCTACCGGAGCGGAGGTCCATGGCGGGGAAGGTGCTCCTGACTCTCAACGTGAACGGGGAGCAGTACGAGGTGGCAGTCCCCGTTCATAAGACGCTGCTGGAGGTGCTCCGGGAGGACATGGGCCTGATCGGGACCAAGCACGGCTGCGAGCTGGGGGAGTGCGGCACGTGCACGCTGCTGGTTGACGGGCGGCCGGTGCTCTCCTGCCTGGCCCTTCCCATCGAGCTCCAGGGGTGCGACATCGTGACGGTGGAGGGCATGGCGTCCGGCGGTCGCCTCCACCCGCTCCAGCAGGCCTTCGCCGAGCTGGGTGCGGCCCAGTGCGGCTACTGCACCCCCGGCATCCTCCTCAGCGCTCAGGCCCTGCTCGCCGAAGTTCCGAAGCCCACGCGGCAGCAGATCCGGGCCGCCCTGGCCGGGAACCTCTGCCGGTGCACCGGCTACACCAAGATCCTCGATGCCGTGGAGCTGGCCGCGCTCAGGACGGACGGCGCCGCCGACGTCGCCGAGGCGACGCGATGAGGGCCAAGCACGATCTGGCGGTGATCGGCCACCCGCTTCCGAAGGTGGACGCCTGGGGCAAGGTGACGGGCGACACCCGCTACGCCGATGACTTCTTCCTTCCGCGGATGGCCTACGCCAAGATCCTGAGGAGCCCGCACCCGCACGCGCTGATCAAGCGTATCGACACCTCGCGCGCCAAAGCCGTGCCCGGCGTGTACGCCGTCATCACCGGCCGTGACCTCCCGCCGGTCAAGTTCGGGATCCTGCCGGTGAGCCAGGACGAGGAGGCCCTCTGCACCGAGAAGGTGCGCATGGTTGGGGACCCGGTGGCGGCGGTGGCGGCGGTGGACGAGGAGACGGCGGAGCGGGCCACCGAGCTGATCGAGGTGGAGTACGAGGTCCTGCCGGCGATCATGTCCATCGGGGAGGCGGTGGCCCAGGACAAAGTCCGGATCCACGAGTACGGCGACGGCCCCAATGTCCACAAGGCGGTTTCCCTCGAGTTCGGCGACGTGGAGGAGGCCTTCGCGAAGGCCGACCTGGTGCGCGAAGACGTCTTCGACTTCGAGGGGAGCACCCACCTCCCGATGGAGCAGCACGCGGCGGTGGCCCAGTGGTCCCCCGAGGGAAAGCTGACCCTCTGGTCCTCCACCCAGACCCCCCACTACGTGCACCGCCTCCTGGCCAAGGTCCTCCAGATGCCGGCCGCCCACATCCGGGTCATCGCGACGCCGGTGGGCGGCGGCTTCGGCGGCAAGCTGGATCTGTTCAGCCATGAAGTGGTGGTGGCCAAGCTGGCCCAGCTCACCGGCCGGCCGGTCAAGTGCACCCTGACGCGCGAGGAGGTCTTCTACTGCCACCGGGGCCGGCACCCGGTCCTGATGTGGGTGAAGACCGGCGTGACGAAGAGCGGCGAGATCCTGGGGATGCACTTTCGCTCCTGGCTCGACGGCGGCGCCTACGGCTCCTACGGCGTGGCCTCCACCTTCTACACGGGCGCCTTGCAGACCGTCACCTACAAGGTGCCCGCCTACAAGTTCGAGGGGATGCGCGCCTTCACCAACAAGCCTCCCTGCGGCCCGAAGCGCGGCCACGGCACCCCGCAGCCCCGCTTCGCCCTGGAGTGCCACCTCGACAAGATCGCCGCCGAGCTCGGCCTGGACCCCGCGGAGATGCGGCGGCGGATCGTCGTGGAGGAGTACACGAAGACGGCCAATCACCTGACCGTCACGACCTGCGGGCTCGGGGAGTGCATCGACCGCGTGGTGGAGGCCTCTGGGTGGCGGGAAAAGCACGGCAAGCTTCCCTACGGCCGAGGAATCGGCTTCGCCTGCTCGAGCTACATCACCGGCGCCGGGCTTGCGATTTACTGGAACGACATGCCCCACTCAGGGGCCATCGTGAAGATCGACCGGGGCGGCGGCGTGGCGGTCCTGTGCGGCGCCATCGACATCGGCCAGGGGTCCGACTCCATTCTCGCCTACCTGGTGGCCGAGGTCCTCGGCATCGACCCCAAGGACATCCGGGTGGCCACCGCGGATACCGACCTCACCCCCGTGGATCTGGGCGCGTACTCCTCCCGGGTGACGTTGATGGCGGGGAACGCCGCTGTGGAGGCCGCCGAGCGCCTGCGCGCCATGCTCATCGAGGCGGTGGCAAAGAAGTTCGAGCTGCCGCCCGATCGCTTTGTCTGCCGTGGTGGCCGCGTGTATGCGCCGGATGATCCGGACAAAGGCTTTACCTTTGTCGAGGCCGTGGTGCTCGCCGAGTCGCTCTTCGGCACGCTGGCGGTGGCGGGGTCGTACAAGCCGCCCAGGCGGAGCGGCAAGTTCAAGGGGGCGGGAGTGGGGCCGACGCCCTGCTACTCCTACTCCGCCAGCGCCGTTGAGGTCAGCGTGGATCCGGAGACCGCTGACATCAAGGTGGAGCAGGTCTGGATCGCCCACGACGTGGGGCGGGCCCTCAACCCGCTCCTGGTCGAGGGGCAGGTGGAGGGCTCGGTCTACATGGGGCTCGGCGAGGCGCTGATGGAGGAGCAGGTCTTCAGGAAGGGCCTCCACAAGTTCCCCTCGATGCTCGAGTACAAGAGCCCCACCACGCTCGAGAGCCCCGAGATCCATACCATTCTCGTGGAGACCGTGGATCCGGAGGGACCCTTCGGCGCCAAGGAGGCTGGACAGGGACCGCTCCTGCCCGTGATCCCCGCGCTCGCGAACGCGATCTACGACGCGGCGGGGGTCAGGATCGACGAGATCCCCATCACGCCCGACAAGATCGTCAAGGCCCGCGACCTCAGGCGGCGGGGCAGGCCGCCGCGTCTGGGTCCCGAGAAGGTGCCGCTCTTCAGGTTCCCGGAGCTGATCAAGGTGCCCTCGGCGTTCGGCCAACCCGCCGACCCCTCCGTTCCACGCCGTGAACCCCAGGGTGCGGGTTCCCCCTCACCTTCATCCGCTCCCCCACCGGG
>JACQRS010000390.1 GCA_016206385.1 Candidatus Rokuibacteriota bacterium
ACACTGCGATGGGCCCTCCCGTGCCAGGGATCGCTCCCACGAAGGTCCCGATCGCCGAGCCGATCAGGCTGCTCCGGTGAAGCCCCAGAAGCTCGCGCCAGGAGGGGAGGAGCTGGGTGAGGCCCGCCTTGAACTGAGGCAGCACATCCACGGCGCCCGCCCGCATCCCGCTGATGATCTGGGGAACGGCGAAGAGCCCGATCATGGCCGGGATGAAGTGGACCCCGGCCTGGAGCTCCACCCTGCCGAAGGTGAAGCGAGGCGTCCCCTGCATCGGGTCGAGGCCCACCGTCATGAGAACAAGCCCCAGCGCGCCTGAGATGAGGCCGCGGAGCAGCGACGAGCCGGCGAAGCTACAGATGAGGCTCAGCCCGAGAAACATGAGCCCGAACATCTCCGGCGCCCCGAACTGGAGAGCGATCCGCGCGATCAAGGGAGCGCTGACCACGAGGCAGACGAGGCTGAAGATTCCGCCGTAGAAGGAGGCGATGATGGAGACGCCGAGCGCCTTGCCCGCCTGTCCGGTCCGGGCCAGCGGGTGGCCGTCGAGCCCCGTGGCCGAGGCCGAGGGCGTCCCCGGGATGTTAATCAGGATCGCAGAGTAGGAGCCGCCAGTCATCCCCGCAGCGTAGAGCCCGAGCAGAAGGGACATGGCGTTGATCGGCGACAGCGCGAAGGTCATCGGGAGGAGCAGGACCATGCCGAGCGAGATGGTCAGGCCGGGGATGGCGCCGACGATCAGGCCCAGGATGACCCCGACGAAGCATGCCACAAGGCTCTTCCAGGAGATGACCTGGAGGAAGGCCTGGAGGATCAGGTCCTCCGCCATGCGCCGCTTAAAACAACAGCCCTCGGGGCAGGGGAACTGCGAAGAGGGTGGCGAAGGAGAGGAAGATGAGCGCGGTGATGGCGAGAGCCGCTCCCACGATCGCGGGCCAGCGCCGGGTTCCGGCGAGGCGGATCATCACGCCGAGATAGATCGGCGTGGCGAGGAGAAAGCCGAGCCGCGGCAGTGCCCAGACGTAGACGAGCATGAGGGCGATGACCAGGCCCGCGCGCGCCCAGTGGTCAATCGGTTCCGTCTCGACCCTGTCGCTCCGTCGAGAGAGACCCCGCACAACCAGCGGCAGGGCGAGGAGGACGAGAAGGCCCGCCAGAAGCTTGGGGAAGAAGTCGGGGCCGACGACCTCCTTGAGGGCTCGAACCGGAAGGCGGAAGGCCAGCCACGCGTAGCCGATCGCCAGGAGGCTCAGCGCGAGGCCGAGCCCCAGGTCGCGCCGGCCCCCGGCGGACTCGGCCACGGGCCCGCTCCTTACTTCTTGAGGCCGGATTTGACCATCATGCTGGCCACGAACTCGTTCTGCTGGGCGAGGTACTTGGAAAATTCCTCCGGGCCCTGGTAGCTGACCTCGAATCCGCCCTTCTTACCGGCATCCACGAAGGTTGGGTCCTGGCCTGCCTTCTTGAACGCGTCAGCCAGCCGCTGGATCACGACGGGCGGCGTCCCCTTGGGCACGCTGATCCCCCTGAACAGCTCGATCGCCACGGGAACACCCTTCTCCTTCATCGTGGGCACATCGGGGAAGATCGAGTCCCGGGCTCCGCTGGCCACGGCCAGGATCCGGGCCTGTCCGGCCGTGTGATGGGTGGCGGCCTCCGGGGTGGGGACGCTCACCGCCTCGACCTCTCCCCGCAGCAGGCTCGGGATGCGCTTGCCGGCGCCGAGCGGCACGTGAACGAGTTGCAGGCCTGCCAGCTCCCCCATGGCCACAGCCGTGAGATGAGTCCCGCTGCCGGTGCCCGCGTTGCCCACCTTGACCTTTCCGGGGTTGGCCTTGGCGTACGCCATGAACTCTTCGAAGCTCTTCCAGGGAGCGTCGCCCTTGACGGCGATGGCCATGGACTGGATGGAGACGCGGCACACGTGGACCAGGGCGGTGTAGTCGAAGTCCAGGTTACCGAGGTTGGTGGTGGTGAGGAGCGACGTGGAGTTCCAGGAGACGGTGTACCCGTCGGGCGCGGCCGTCTTCACCTTGGCGTAGGCGAGGGCGCCGCCCGCTCCGGGCTCGTTGACAGCGACGACGGGCTGGCCCAGGTGCTTGTCCGCCGCCTTCGCGATGATCCGGCCTTCGATGTCGGCCGAGCTACCCGCGGCGAAGGGGATGATCAGTTGAATGGGCTTGCTCGGATACCCGGCCTGAGCCCCGACAGATGCCGCGGAGCTCAACAG
>JACQRS010000391.1 GCA_016206385.1 Candidatus Rokuibacteriota bacterium
CACCGGGCTGGTCGTGCAGTGCCAGAACGAGCGCTCGCAGCTCCGCAACCGGGACACGGCGCTGCGCATCCTGCGCGCCCGCCTCTACGAGCAGGCCGAGCAGAAGCAGCGGGAGGAGCTGGCCGAGCTGACCGGTGAGAAGAAGGAGATCGCCTTCGGAAGCCAGATCCGCTCCTACACCTTCCACCCCTACCAGCTCATCAAGGACCACCGCACCGGCCTCGAGGTCGGTAACGTCGAGGCGGTGATGGACGGCGAGCTGGACGCCTTCATCAAGGCGTACCTCCTGGCCGAGAAACTCGCATAGGGCCGTGAGCGACGACAACGAGCTGATCCGCCGCCGCCTGGCCAAGCTCCGGGCCCTCCGGGAGCGCGGGATCGATCCCTTCGGGAGCCGCTATCCCGTGACCCACTGGGTTCGCGACTTCGAGCGCCTCAGGGACCGGGCCACCGAAGAGGAGCTCAGGAACCTCGGCACGGTGAGCGTGGCGGGGCGCATCATGGCGCTCAGGCACCACGGCAAGACGTGCTTCGCCCACCTACGGGACTACACGGGGCAGATCCAGCTCTACGCCCGCGCGGACCAGCTGGCGGACGACTACGCGCTCTTCACCGAGCTGGATGTGGGTGACTTCATCGGGGCCACGGGAGAGCTGTTCAGGACGCGCACGGGGGAGCTGACCGTGGCGGTCAAATCTTTCGCGTTCCTGGCCAAGTCGCTGCGGCCCCTCCCGGAGAAGTGGCACGGCCTCAAGGATGTGGAGACCCGATACCGGCAGCGCTACGTGGACCTCCTCGTGAACCAGGGGGTCAGGGAAGTGTTTACCCTGAAGAGCCGCCTGATCAAGGCGGTCCGCGAGTTCCTGGATGCGCGGGGGTTCCTCGAGGTCGAGACCCCTATGATGCAGCCGATCCCCGGCGGGGCGGCGGCCCGGCCGTTCGTCACCCACCACAACGCCCTCGGCACGGATCTCTATCTCCGGGTCGCCCCGGAGCTCTATCTCAAGCGGCTCGTGGTGGGCGGGCTCGACCGGGTCTACGAGATCAACCGGAACTTCCGCAACGAGGGCGTCTCCACCCAGCATCACCCGGAGTTCACCATGCTGGAGTTCTACCAGGCGTACGCCGATGCGGGCGACCTGATGGAGCTGACCGAGGCCCTCCTTCTCCACCTGGCCCAATCCCTCACGGGAAGCCCGCGCTTGACCTACCAGGGAGAGAGCGTCGATCTCTCCCCGCCGTGGCGTCGGCTGAGCTTCTTTCAGGGACTGAGCGAGGCGCTCGGAGCCCCCGTGGCTCCCGACGCTGATCCGGGAAGCGTCCAGCGATTGGCCCGGGCGAAAGGCATTGAAGTCGACTCTGAAGCGATCGGAGGGCAGTTATGGAAAGAGTTGTTTGAAACCCTCGTGGAGCCCACCCTGGCCGAGCCCACGTTCGTCTTCGATTTTCCCCTCGAGCTCTCTCCCCTTTCCAAGCGCAGGCGCGAGAACCCGAGGCTCGCCGACCGCTTCGAGCTCTTCGCGGCCAGAACCGAGCTGGCCAACGCCTACACCGAGCTCAACGACCCCCACGAGCAGCGGGAGCGCTTCCGGGAGCAAGCCACCCAGCGGGAGCGCGGAGACGACGAAGCCCACTGGCTGGACGAGGACTTCATCCGGGCGCTCGAGTACGGCATGCCCCCCACCGCGGGGGAAGGGATCGGAATCGACCGGCTCGTGATGCTGTTCGCCGATCAACCCTCGATCCGGGACGTCATCCTGTTCCCGGCCCTGAGACCCGAGTCCCAGGCCGCGGGAGCGGGGAACGGTGAGGAGCGTTGATGACGGGTCAGGGACTGCCGTTCGAGTTGTTCCTGGGTCTCCGCTACCTCCGGGCGCGGGGCAGCCGCACGAACCTCTCCCTCTTCGTCTGGACCGGGATCGGCGGCGTCTTCCTCGGCGTCAGCGCGCTGATCGTGGTGCTCGCGGTCATGACGGGCTTCCAGGACGGCATCAAGGAACGGATCATCGCGGTCAACCCGCACATCCTGATTCTGGAGGTAGGGGGCCGCGGGCTTGCGGACTTCCGCGCTGTGGCAGAGCGCGTGAGAGGGGTCCCCGGGGTGAAGGCGGCAGCGCCCTTCGTGCTCCAGCAGGCGCTGTTCACCACCGCCGGCGGCGCCACGGGCGGCCTCGTGCGTGGCGTCGACCTGTCGGATCCGATCGTCCGGGCTGACCTTGAAGGCCGGCTCAAAATGGGGAAGCTCGGGGACCTCGACGGCCCGGCCGCCGCAACGGGGATCATCCTCGGCCGGGAGCTGGCCCGCGCTCTCGGCGTCGTCCCGGGGGACGCAGTGACCGTCATCTCCCCCCGCGGGGCGCTGACAGCGGTGGGGATGGTGCCGAAGATGCGTCGCTTTACCGTGGCCGGCCTCTTCGAGGCGGGGATGTACGAATACGACGCCTCGCTGGCCTACGTGGCCCTCCCGGCGGCCCAGGAGTTCGCCGGCTTGGAGGACCGGGTGACCGGCGTCGAGGTCAAGCTCCACGACCCGTTCGCCGCGAAGGCCGTGGGCAGGGCCATCGCAGCCGGGCTGGGGTTTCCCTTCTGGATCCGCGACTGGATGGAGATGAACCGAAACCTCTTCGCCGCGCTGCAGCTCGAGAAGCTGGCGCTGTTCATCATCGTCACCATCATCGTCCTGGTGGCAGCCTTCGCGATCATCGGCCACCTGGTTCTCCTGGTCGCCGAGAAGCGCAAGGAGATCGGCATCGTGAAGGCCATGGGCGCGCCGGCGGGAAGCATCGCGGCCGTCTTCCTCTGGGTGGGAATGCTGATCGGCGTGGTGGGAACGGCGGCCGGGAGCTGCTTGGGCTTGGCGCTGATCTGGGTGCAGAACACTTACAAGATCATCCGGCTGGCGGGAGAGGTCTACCAGATCGACCACCTGCCGATGAAGCTCACCTGGCTCGACTTCGCACTGGTGGTGGGCGCCACCCTTCTGATCGCGTTCCTCGCGACCCTCTCGCCGGCCCGCCGGGCTGCGGCCCTCGATCCCGCCGACGTCCTCCGCTATGAGTGACCTCCTGGTGGCGCGCGAGCTGGAGAAGGAGTACCGGAGCGGGCCGGAGGCGGTGCGAGTCCTTCGCGGGGTAAGCCTGTCGGTGAGCGCGGGCGAGTGTGTGGCGGTGGTGGGCGCCTCCGGGGTGGGGAAATCCACGTTGCTTCACCTCCTCGGCGCGCTCGACCGTCCGACCGCCGGTCAGGTGCTGTTCGACGGGGAGGACGTGTACGCCCGCCCGGAGAGCGGGCTGGCCCGCTTTCGCCGGACGGAGGTGGGGTTCATCTTCCAGTTCTACAACCTCCTGGGCGAGCTGACGGCCCTGGAGAACGCCATGCTCCCGGCGCTGCTCCAGCGGCGACCGCACGACGAGGCGCGGGCGCGCGCGGCCGAGGCCCTGAGCGAGGTGGGGCTCGGCGACCGGCAGCGGCATCGGCCGGGGGAGCTGTCGGGCGGCGAGCAGCAGCGGGTGGCTATTGCCCGCGCCCTGGTCGGCCGGCCCCGGCTGATTCTGGCTGACGAACCGACCGGCAACCTGGACCCGAAGACGAGCGAGGTCATTTTCGACCTCTTTCTCAGGCTCCAGGCGGAGCGAGGGCTGGCCTTCGTGATCGCCACGCACAACCAGGAGCTCGCGCGAAAGGCCGACCGCGGCTACCGGCTCGTGGACGGACGCGCCGTGCCGTGGCCTTAGCCGGCGACCCATCGCATGGTACACTCTCCCTACATTCACTCCAAAAGCCGAGGACGACCATGAACGACGCGATCCGGATCACCCGGGCGGCCACGCGGAAGCCGAAGCCGAAGGACAGTGAGCTGGGGTTTGGCACGGTCTTCGCCGATCACATGTTCCTGGCGGACTTCCAGGAAGAGAAGGGGTGGTACGACCCGCGTATCGAGCCGTACGGGCCTCTGACCCTGGACCCGGCCACAGCGGTCCTGCACTACGCGCAGGCGGTGTTCGAGGGGCTCAAGGCCTTCCGTGGCGTGGACGGGCGCGTGCGCCTGTTCCGGCCCCACAAGCACATCGAGCGGCTGAACACCTCCGCCAAGCGCATGCGTATCCCGCCGCTGGACCCGGACCTCGCGCTCCGCTCACTCGTGGAGCTGGTGGGGCTCGAGCGTGACTGGGTGCCCTCGAGTGTCGGGACGTCACTCTACATCCGGCCAACCATCGTCGCGACCGAGCCGTTCCTGGGTGTCCGTCCGGCGAAGTCGTACCTGTACTTCGTGATCCTGTCGCCCGTCGGCGCCTACTATCCCGAGGGCATGAACCCGGTCAAGATCCTCGTCATGGAGAAGTACGTCCGCGCGGTGGAGGGCGGGGTTGGTGCGGCAAAGACCGGTGGTAACTACGCCGCGAGCCTGCTCCCCGCCGAGGAGGCCCACGCCGCTGGGTTCACCCAGGTTCTCTACCTCGACGGCGTCCACCGGAAATACGTCGAGGAAGTGGGGACCATGAACATCATGCTCCGCCTCGGCGACGAGGTCGTAACGCCCCCGCTCACCGGCACGATCCTCCCCGGCGTCACGCGGGACTCGGTGCTGGCCCTGCTGCGCGAGTGGGGATTCGCCGTGTCCGAGCGACCGATCAGTATGGACGAGGTCATCGATGCCGCCCGCAACGAAACGCTCCGCGAGGTGTGGGGGACCGGGACTGCGGCGGTCATCTCGCCGGTCGGGGAGCTGGCGTACCGCAACCAGCGCATGGTGATCAACGACGGCCGGATCGGCGAGCTCACGCAACGCCTCTACGAGTCCATCGTGGACATTCAGTACGGGCGCGTCCGCGACACGCGCGGCTGGACCCTGGAGGTCTAGGGTGGGCGCGGCCGGCGTGAAAAAGGCTAGGAGGGCGGGGTCCCGTTGGGTATAATAGGCGTGGGCTTTGGCCCGGCAGCGTAGACCGGTTGGCAGTCCGAACGGCCGGAAGGAGGTGACGGACGCCAGTGTTCGAGCGATTCACGGAGCGGGCGCGGCGGGTCATCATTCTTGCGCGTGAGGAGGCCGGACGGTTTCGCCACGACTTCGTGGGAACCGAGCACATCCTCCTCGGCTTGATCCGGGACGGCGAGGGGATCGCGACGGCGGTCCTCCAGCGCCTCGGCCTGAAGCTCGAGACGGTCAAGGCGGAGGTCGAACGGGCCTTGGCGGGGTTTCCCAAGACTCTGACGTTCGGCGAGGTTCCGTTCACGCCCCAGGCCAAGCGCGTGCTGGAGCTCTCCATCGAAGAGGCCCGCCAGCTCGGTCACAACTACATCGGGACCGAGCACCTGCTCCTCGGCCTCATGAAGGAAGGCCAGTCCATCGGCGCCAAGATCCTCGAATCGCTCGGCGCAAAGCTCGACGAGGTGCGCCAGGAAACCCTGGCGCTGCTGGGCGACCAGTACTACCCGCGGCCGAAGAAGCGCTCCCAGACGCCCGTCCTCGACGAGTTCGCGCGCGACCTCACCCAGCTGGCCCGCGAGGGAAAGCTGGATCCGGTCATCGGGCGGGAGATGGAGATCGAGCGGGTGATCCAGATCCTGTCCCGGCGGACCAAGAACAATCCCGTGCTGATCGGGGAGCCGGGGGTGGGCAAGACCGCCATCGTCGAAGGCCTCGCCCAGAAGATCGTGAACCACGACGTGCCCGACGAGCTGGCCGGAAAGCGTCTGCTCCAGCTGGACCTTGGGGCCCTGGTGGCAGGCACCAAGTACCGGGGTCAGTTCGAGGAGCGGCTGAAGGCGGTGATGAAGGAGATCCGTCAGTCCGAGAACGTGATCCACTTCCTGGACGAGCTGCAC
>JACQRS010000406.1 GCA_016206385.1 Candidatus Rokuibacteriota bacterium
CGCCCGGTGTGGGGCCCCTCCGCGCGGCGGGGGGCCCCCCATCGTCGTGCCACCCGGTGGCCCGGCCACTGCGCCTCCGTTGGGTTTCAATCACGCTGGATGATCCGCAGGTTGCGCCCGCCGAGCTCCCGGAGCTCGGCCCGCCTCGCCCGCGGGATCGTCACCGTGGCCGGATCGCCGTCGCTCGCAAACCGTTCTTCGGGGCGCTGCTCGAAGTATCGCAGCCAATACGCCAGCTCGGATTCCACCACCTGGATCCGCGGCAGGCGGTAGGGATCGAAGCGCCGCGAGAAGGGCGAGGGCGCGGCACCGCCGGCCACCTGCAGGAGGGCGTCGTGGTGGTAGCTCACGCCGTCAACGCTTCCCCGGATCGCCCATTCCAGCTCCTTCGGGTATGCGCCCATCGGCAGGGCGAGGGTCCGAAGGCGGTAGCCCGGGACGAGCCGCTGGATCCACTGCTGGGCGTGGGCGAGCTGCTTCCTGACCACCGCTTCCGGGTACTTTGAGAGGTTCGCGTGCCACAGCGTGTGGTTGCCGATCTCGAAGCCCCGGCTCACCAGGTACTGGAGCTTCCGCCCCTCGTGCTCGGGCTGGCCGAAGAGCCTGTGGGGTTGAGCCGCGCCGGGGAGCACGTAGAACGTCGCCGTGACGCCGAACTCGGGATGGGCGCGCGCGAACGCTTCCAGGATCCCCACGGCGCAGTCGGGATCGATCTCGAGTCGGCCATTCTTGTCCACGTAGCGGAACTGTCCCGGCGACGAGTCGTCGAAGGTGAGCACGACCGGGCTCGTCCCAGCCGGAAGGCTGAACCTCCCGTCCAGGACATCGTTGAGCCCAACGAGCCGGTAGCCGCGCTCCCGGAGGCGCTCGAGGTCCCGCCGCAAGTTGGCGGGTGTGCGCGCCCAGCGGGCCTCGGGCTCCGCAATCTGGTGGTACTCCAGGATCATGATCTTGCCGAGTTCATTGGCAGAGAGCTGGGCCCGGGCCGGTGTCTGGAGAAGGGCCAGGGCCGCCGCCAGGCACACTGCCGGGCGGATCAGTCTCGCAGCTGTGGAACGGCTCACCGGGAGTGGGTCAACCGTACAGTGACGGGGTACTTCGGGCGGAGCGCCGCGGCCGTGTACTCGTTGCGCGGGTTCCAGAGCATCCAGCCCACCGCCCCGGCGTCCTGAGCCGCCTTCATCTGGGCCTGGAGCTCCTTCACGCCGAAGGGCCGGCGGTCGAAGGCGTAGTCCCGGAAGTCCTGGATCCACGGCCTCACCCGGATGGTCGCGTGGCTCGAGCGCCGGCGCACCAGCCGAACGGTCTCGAAGACGATCTCGTAGGGGTGCGCCACCGGGTTCCGGTAGCCGGGAATGCCGCGGTGGTAGCCGGATGGATAGACCATCGGACAGAGGTAGTCTACGTGCGGGGCCAGCTCCTCGAGTCGCTGGCCGATGTCGGTGTCGTTCTCGTTGAACGCGGTGTAGCCGAAGATGTCGGCGGCCAGGAAGACGCCCATGGGGACCAGGGCCTTGCGCATCCGCGCGAGAAAGGTCGAGATGGCCTCGAGCCGATTCTGCTTGGTGTTGGGCCGTGAGTACCTGGCGGCGCTCAGCTTGCCATCGGTCGGGAAGCGGACGTAATCGAGCTGGATCTCGTCGAATCCCTTGAGGGCCGCTTCGCGGGCGATCGCGATCGCGTACTCCCACACCTCTTCCCTGAAGGGATCCACCCAGGCCAGGCGCTCGTTGTCCATCCAGGGTTTCCCCGTCCGGGTGTCGAGGACCGCCCACTCCGGCCGATAGTTGGCAAGGACGTTGTCCTTGAAGACCACGATCCGGGCGATGGTGTAAACGCCCCTGGCCTTGAGCCCGCCGAGCATCTCGTCGAAGGTTCGGATCCGGACCGGCCCCATGGCGCCGGCCTCCACGGCCAGCGGGACCTGCGTCGGGTACGGAATCAAGCCGCGATCGCCTTTGACATCGATCACGACGGCGTTGAGCTCGGTGCGGTTCACCAGCTCGAAGACGCGCTCCCGGATCATTCTCTCTCCGACGCCGTAGTAGGTCAGGTAGACGGCTTTGATGGTCTGGGGCGCCAGGGCGATGGTTGTGCGGCCCGGATGCACCGGGACGCGCTTTCGCTCGTACCCCGGAGCCTTGACCAGGAGCGTCACATCGGGCGGGAGCGGCACGGTCCTGAAGTGGCCGTCCACGTCGGTTCGCTCCTCGTAGTGGCCCCACGAGAGCGACGCGCCGGCGATCGGAGCTCCGCGCTCGGCGTCCACCACGCGTCCCTCCAGGGGCTCTGGTTTGAGGTCTGGAGCCCGGTGCGGCGCCGGGGGACGGACCACGGCCGGAGGTGTCGGAGCCTGCCCGATGCCCAACCGGTCAGGGGCGAGGAGGCCGTAGCCGCTCAGGACGGCCAGGGCCAGGGCCAGGACCGCGAGACCAGCGTCGAGCAGGTGGCGTGCGAGAGCAGCGTGCTCGTCGTCCATCGCTAAATTCCAGCTTACGCCGGAGCTCGGCGCGGTGCCAAAATTTTTTCCTTCGAGTACAATGACCGATGTGGACTCGACTCCGTCCTTCGGCTGCGCCTCGGCCGGTCACCGGGTGCTTCACGCCAACGGGCTTCGGCTCCACGCTCTCGAATGGGGCGCGCCGGGGATTCCGGGCCTTCTCTTTCTCCACGGCGGCTCAGCCCACTGCCACTGGTTTGATGCCGCGGCGCCCGTCTTTGCCGACCGCTTCCACGTGCTGGCTCTGGACCAGCGCGGCCACGGGGAGAGCCAGTGGCCCGATCCGCCAGCCTACCGCACCCAGGACTTCTGCGAAGACCTGCTCGGCGTGATGGCGGCGCTCGGGTGGGAGCAGGTGGTGCTGGTCGGTCACTCCATGGGCGGCCACAACGCCATGGCGTTTGCCGCGTGGCACCCCGACCGCGTTCGGGCGCTTGTGATCGCGGACAGCCGGCCGTCGATTCCTGCCGAGCGGCTCTCGAACATGCAGGCCAGGGGGTACCGTCCCCTCCGGACCTACGACAGCCCGGAG
>JACQRS010000407.1 GCA_016206385.1 Candidatus Rokuibacteriota bacterium
CTCCACCACCACCTCCAGGTGGCGCGTCGCCGCGTCCACCACTGTGACCCGCGACACTTTGGCCGGACTCAGGGAGTTGGTGGCGAAGACCACTGGGTCCTCGTTCCACTCGATGATGTCGATCTTCTCCCCTCGCAGCTCGCGGCTGATCACCTGGATGCGGGTCCCGCGCAGCCCGACACACGCGCCGATGGGATCGACGTCGCGCTTGGTGGAGGCCACCGCCACCTTGGCCCGCTCGCCTGCCTCCCGCGCCGCCGCCTTGACCTGGACGATGCCCTCGGCGATTTCTGGGATCTCGGTTTCGAAGAGCCGGGCCAGGAACCCGGGGTGGGTCCGGGAGAGGGCGATCTGGGGCCCCTTGGCCGTCTTCTTCACCTCCAGGACATAGGCGCGGATCCGGTCGCCGGGGTTGACGCGCTCGCCGGGAATCTGCTCCCGCTCGGGCAGGATGGCTTCGGCCTTGCCCAGCTCCACGATCACGTTGCGCTTCTCGATCCGGTGGACCACCCCGCGGACGATCTGCCCCTCCTTGCCGACGAACTCGGAGTAGATTCCCTCCCGCTGGGCCTCCCGTACCCGCTGGAGGATCACCTGCTTGGCGGTCTGGGCGGCGATCCGGCCGAACTCGCTCGGCTCCAGCTCCAGTTCGACCTCGTCGTCGAGCTGCGCGGTGGGGAGCGCGGCCCGGGCTTCACCCAGCGTCATCTCCAGCTTGGGATCGGCGACCTTGCCCACCACCCGCTTCTTGCAGTACAACTTGAGGACGCCGGTCTGCCGGTCCAGGTGCATCCGAACGTTGTCGCCAGCCCCCATGGTCTTCTTGGATGCCGACAGGAGGGCAGACTCCAACGCCTCGAAGAGGACCTCCTTTTCGATCCCCTTCTCCTGACCGATCTGCTCGATCACGTAGATCAACTCTCGGTTCATCGGCCCTGCTCCGAGTGCACCTAGCCACGTCTCGGGAACGGAAGTTCCAGCCGCACCTTCGTGACCCCGACCCGCGGGAGCTCCCGCACACGGCCCCCGGACTCCTCGAGCGTGAGCGTCGCCTCGGTCACCACCTGGAGGCGCCCCGCGAATTCCGTCCGACCATCCTGGGCCTCGCGAACCCAGCAGCGGACGGCCTTGCCCACCGCCCAGCGAAGCTCGCGCTCTTTTCTGAGCTCCCGGTCAAGCCCCGGAGAGGAGACCTCGAGATCGTAGCTCCCGGGGATCAGGTCCGACACATCCAGCAGGTCTCCCACCGCGTCGCTGAACCGCTGGCAGTCGCCGATGCTGACCCGTTCCTGCCCCGACCCGGCTGCCCTGTCAATGTAGAAGCGCAAGATCCACCGGCGCCCCGCACGCCGCCACTCCAGGTCCACCAGGGTCAGCCCGTGCTCGCGAAGCACGGGGGAGACGAGCGCCTCGATCTCGCCAAGCCGCTCCTCGAGCATCATCCGAACACCTGCCGCTCTCCGCGCGGGACTTCGGGCATCCCGCAACAAAAAAGTGGGCGTCGCCCACTTTGTTCGGATCGTAACACATCCCCCCATGTCCCGCAAGGAGAACGAAGGACTTTTAGGCGCGGCTCAGCTCCCGAGCGTGCTCCTTGACTGTGACCGGCGCGTCTCGTGGAGGCACCCGGCGGTCCTCGCGGCCTCGCCGGGCCCTGACCTCGACCACTCCGTCTTTCACCAGGGCCGTCCCGACCGTGACCCGGATCGGAATTCCGATCAGGTCGGCGTCCTTGAACTTCACCCCGGGACGCTCGTCCCGGTCATCGAGGAGGACCTCGAAGCCGGCTTCCGACAGCTCCGCGTACAGGCGCTCAGCGGTCTCCGTCTGGGCGCGGTCCTTCATGTTCACCGGGAGGACGTGAACCTGGTACGGCGCGATGCTCCACGGCCAGATGATCCCGTCGGCGTCGTGGGACTGCTCCACCGCGGCGGCAGCGATCCGGGCGGGCCCGATGCCGTAGCTGCCCATCCAGATGGGTCGCGCCTGCCCGGTCTCATCCAAGAACACCGCCCGGAGCGGCACCGAGTATCTGGTACCCAGCTTGAAAATGCCCGCAACCTCGATGGCGCGCTCCACAGTGACGGGAGCGCCGCACTGGCGGCAACGTTCTCCCAACTGCACAACATGCAAATCCGCGAAGCGAGCGGTGAAATCCGTTCCCGGACGTACCCCCTTCAAATGGAACCCATCACGGTTGGCCCCGACCACGTAGACGCCCTCTCTCAAACACGCGTCGGCGATGATCGGGACCTTGACCCCGACCGGGCCGATGGAGCCCACCGATGCACCGAACTGGGCCCGGATCTCGTCGGGGTGCGCCGGGCGGATCTCCCCCCCCAGGACGCGGGCCAGCTTCTTCTCGTGTAGGGTCTGGTCGCCCCGCACCAGCGCCAGGACAAGCCCGTCCGCGCCAACGTAGCCCAGCGACTTGATCAGGAGCGCGGGATCAACCTTGAGGAGCGCCGACACCTGCGGGATGGTCTGGGCACCGGGCGTGGGAACCTCCTCGGGGCGCCAGTCGGGGAACGCGGGGCTGGCCGGAACCCCTCGCGCGAGTTCCGCACTCGCCGCATAGCCGCACGTGGCGCAGAGCGCTATCTCGTCCTCGCCCGCCGAGCTCGGCGCCATGAAGTCATGGGAGCCCAAGCCCCCCATCATGCCGGGATCCGACTCCACCACGTAGTAGCGGAGCCCGCACCGGTCGAAGATGCGGCAATACGCCTCCCGGTGCGCCTCGTAGGCTTTGGCCAGGCCGACCTCGTCCACGTCCAGCGTGTAGGAGTCCTTCATGAGGAACTCGCGCGTCCGCATGACACCCGAGCGCGGCCGCGCCTCGTCCCGCTCCTTGGTCTGGATCTGGTACCAGATCTGGGGCAGGTTGCGGTAGGAGCGGATCTCCTTGGTCGCGAGCCAGGCCACCACCTCCTCGTGGGTCATGCCGAGGCACAGGTCGCGCTGGTTCCGGTCCTTGAGCCTGAACATCTCCTCTCCGATCGCGGTCCAGCGGCCCGATTGCTGCCAGATCTCCGCCGGGTGGAGGACCGGCATGGTGATTTCCTGGCCGCCGATGCGGTTCATCTCCTCCCGAATGACGGCGTTGATCTTGTCGAGCACGCGCTGCCCGAGCGGGAGGTAGACGTAGATCCCCGCCGCCAGCTGGCGCACCAACCCGGCTCGGATCATGAGCTTGTGGCTGACCGCCTCGGCCTCGGCCGGGTCCTCCCGAAGGGTGGGGATCAACGAGCGCGACCAGCGCATAGGCTCAGCGGGCGTCCTCCGCCGGCGGCGGGAGCAGGTAGTCGCCGGGGGCCTGGCTCGGGATCCGGTACCGGATGTAGCCGTATCCCCATTCGGCGTGGTAGCGGTCGCTGGCCTCGACTGCGGCCGCGATCAGCCTGTCAAACTCCTCCCAGGACTGCCGCCGCATGGCCTCCTCCAGCCCATCGAAGTGGTCCTTCGCGAACTTCTCCAGCGCCGCGTTGTATTTGGGCCGGGTCAGCGCCGCGTTGTTGAAGATCTTGCGCATGCCCCGGAGCTGATACATGCCGAGGTCCCAGTTCCCCGCCTTGCACGCGAAGTACATGACGTGCATCCGCTGGGCCAGCGCCAGCATCCACTCGCTCATGCCCGGCTGGAGCCCGGCGATCTCGTCCAGGCTCAGCTGCCCGTGCCTTGTCTTTCCGACCGGTTGGTCCACGGCTGGCCTCTCTCTCCGCTAGTCGACGGGTGTGTCTGCCTCTTCCGCCTGTTTCTCCGCGATGGAGCGCTGCACTTCTTCCCACAAGGCGTCCACGATCTGGCCCTCGGGGACCTTTCGCACCACCTCGCCTTTCCTGAAGATGAGGCCGATCCCCTTGCCACCGGCCACGCCGACGTCCGCGGCGCGCGCCTCGCCGGGCCCGTTCACCTCGCAGTTGTGCAGCGCCGCGCCGGGAACCAAAAAGGAATGAACGCGCTCCACCTCCAGGTTGTGGACGTGACCGGCGTACGGGACCCGCC
>JACQRS010000393.1 GCA_016206385.1 Candidatus Rokuibacteriota bacterium
GGACCACGGTCCGGTAGTACCGATCGTCCATCTCTTCCCGGGACGTGTAGGTGCGCATGGATCTGCCAAATACTCGAGTCGGCGCCAAGCTACTTGGGTCCGGTGTCGGTGTCAAGCAGCTTCCACTGCGAGCCGTGTTGTTCCCCGTGCCAGGCTCGATTATACTTCGCCCCGCTGATGGGACGCCCGTTCCAGAAGCTCGCGCTGGCCGACGCGGTGGGGGCGCTCCGCCCCGGGATGAAAGTCCTGCTCCCGCCGGGGTGCGCCGAGCCGGCCGCCTTCATCCAGGAGCTCTGTCGCCAGGCCGACCGTCTCGCTCCGCTTACCCTCATGGGAGGCCTCCTCCTTGGCGACTACCCCTTCTGCCGACCCGAGTACGCGGGACGGATCAGGTGGGTGACGTGGCAACTCATGCCTCCCGCTGTGGAGCCCTGGGAGCGCGGCCAGGTGGAGCTGGTCCCGGCGCGCTATTACGACACGGTCCGCCTGTTCAACCGGGGCGGCCCGTGGGCTCCCGACGCCGTGGTCGTGCACGTGGCCCCTCCGGATCGCCACGGCTACCTGAGCCTTGGGGTCTCTGTCAGCTATCCGCTGCCAGCCGCACGCGAGGCGCCGCTGGTGCTTGCCCAGGTGAACCCTCGGATGCCGCGCACACTCGGAAACGCCTTCCTCCATCGCTCCCAGGTGGATTACTGGGTCGAAGCAGACCACGCCCTGCTCGAGTATCCGCCCTCCCCTCTCGGCGACACGGAGCGCGCGATCGCTCGACGGGTGGCGGGGCTGATCCCCGACGGGGCCACGGTCCAGATCGGTGTCGGTGCCGTCCCCCAGGCGATCATGGAGGCGCTCCGGGACAAGCAAGACCTCGGCGTGCACTCCCTGCTGGTGGATCACATGCTGCCACTGATCGAGCGGGGAGTCATCACGAACGCGCGGAAATGGCTGCATCCCGGCCGGATGGACATCTGCGAGGTGATGGGCAGCCAACGCCTCTTCGACTTCGTTCACGAGAACCGTCTCGTCAACATGGAGCCCTCGGAGATCGTCCACGACCCTGAGGTGGTGGGGCGCATCCGAAACTTTATCTCCATCAACTCCGCCCTGGAGGTGGACCTGACCGGCCAGGTCAACGCCGAGAGCGTCGGGCCGCGGCAGCTGTCCGGCATAGGCGGCCAGTTCGACTTCGTCCTGGGGGCCTCCCGCGCCCCGGGCGGTCTCGCTGTGATCGCGCTGCCGTCAACGGGCCGCGGCGGGACAGTGTCACGGATCGTGGGCCGGCTCAGGGAGGGGACGAGCGTCACGACCCCGCGCTACCTGGCCGATTACGTCGCGACGGAACACGGAGTGGCGGCGTTGAGGGGGAAAAGCGTTGTCGCGCGGGCCCGCGCCTTGATCGACGTGGCTCATCCCGCGTTCAGGGATGAGCTGGAGCAAAGCCTTCCGCCTACTTCTTGAGGGCGTCGATCTTGTCGAAGATCTCCTCGTCGGTCGGGAAGCGGTAGGTAACGTCCTTGTCGTAGATGAGCTTGGCGTTCACGGTCACCGTGAAGACGCCGCCGTGACCGGCCTTGAGCGTGGCGGTGATCCCGTACTTGTCCTTGATCGCGGCCTGCAGACTGGAGGCCTGGGGTAGGTAGTCTCACTCGCTACAGTACGTGATCTCAATATCCATCCCGCTCTCCTTTCTCAGGCTGCACGTATGTTGGGGCCTTTCACCAAGTTTGTCAAACGGCTGTCTCCCGCCCGAAGAGTTCACTCGCCAATAAAAAGGCCCCAGGGGTCGCCCCCTGGGGCCTCGATGAAGCGGGTACGTGGTTACTTCAGGATCTCCATGGCTGCCTTGGCCTTCTCGGTGGCCACGGTGGTCTTGCCCTCCTTGCACGCCTTCTCAGCCTCACTAATGAGGGTGCGGGCCTTGGCAATGCTGGGCGTCGCCTTGGCACCGGCTAGGGCGCGAGGGGCCTGGACCTCTTGACCGCGGGGCGCCTGCCCTTCGTGTGCGCGAGGAGCCTGGACCTCTTGTCCGCGTGGCGCCTGCACTTCCTGACCGCGAGGCGCCTGGACCTCACGGCTCCGTGGCGCCTGCACTTCCTGACCGCGCGGCGCCTGCACCTCAGTCC
>JACQRS010000400.1 GCA_016206385.1 Candidatus Rokuibacteriota bacterium
GAACAAGAAAGTCGCGCGCGCGGTCCTGAAGCTCCTTCAGGCCGCGGGAGTGGACTTCGCCATCCTCGGCACCGAGGAGAAGTGCACCGGCGAGCCCGCCCGCCGCGCGGGCCACGAGTACCTCTTCCAGACCCTGGCCCAGGAGAACATCGAGACGCTCAAGCGTTACCGCTTCCAGACCATCGTCACCGCGTGCCCGCACTGCTTCAACACGCTCAGGAACGAGTACCCGCGCTTCGACGGCCGCTTCAGGGTGCTCCACCACTCCCAGCTCCTGGACGAGCTGGTGCGCAGCGGGCGCCTCTCCGTCTCCCGGGAGCTGGCGCAGCGGATCACTTTCCACGATCCCTGCTACCTGGTGCGCTACAACGACATCTACGAGAGCCCGCGAACGGTGTTGCGGTCGGTCTGCCGCGGGGAGCTGGTGGAAATGGATCTGCACCGGGAGCGGTGCTTCTGCTGCGGCGGGGGCGGTGGCCGGGTCTGGATGGAGGAGCACGAGGGGCGGCGGGTCAACCAGGTGCGGGTGGAGCAGGCCATGGCGGTGAAGCCGGACATCCTGGCCTCGGCCTGCCCGTTCTGTCTCACCATGTTCGAGGACGGGGTCAAGGGCAAGGGCGTGGCCGATCGGATCAAGACCCGGGACATCGCAGAGCTCGTGGCCGAACACCTCCGGTGAGAGAGCTTCTGCTCCTCCTGCCGAACCTGGCCAGGCTCGTGTTCAGGCTGGTGAAGGACGCGAGGGTGCCCGCGGCTACCAAGCTTGCCCTGCTGGCCGCGGCGGCCTATCTGGTGAGTCCGGTGGACCTGCTCCCGGATTTCATTCCGTTAGTGGGGTTTCTGGACGACATGGTGCTGGTGGCGGTGGTGCTCGACGGGATCCTGAACCACGTGGACCGGGCGCTGCTCCTGAGCCACTGGCCCGGCGACCCGCGAACCCTGGAGAAAACCGCGACGGCGGCGCGCTGGGTGTCGGCCTGGGTGCCTCGCCGGATCAAGGCGAAGGTTTTCGGCGGGAGGAGATGATCGTGAGCACTCTCTCCAACTGGGGACGCTGGGGGGCCGATGACGAGATCGGAACCGCCAACTTCATTACTCCCGACACAATCGTCGAGGCCTGCCGGCTGGTGAAGAAGGGGCAGGTCCTGACCCTCGCCATCCCGCTCAACCCGCGCACCCCCACCGACTCGAGCCGGCCGCCGATGCAGCACTTCGTGAGGAGCGCGCGGCTCAGAGTGGCCGATCACGGCTGGGGAGGCGACAGCGAGTTCGCCGACGACTGGATCTCCATGGCCCCGCAGACCGGCACCCAGTGGGACGGCCTGACCCATGCCTTCCGGGAGGGGAAGGTCTACAACGGCTACGACGCGGGCCAGGCGATCAACCCGGTGATCGGCGCCCGGAAGTGCAGCATCGACAGGCTGGCCAGCCACTTCGTGACCCGGGGCGTGCTCCTGGACGTGGTGAGCTACAAGGGATTGCGGGAGGAGGGGCACCTCCCCGGCGCGTTCGCGATCACCGCGGAGGATCTGGAAAGCTGCGCCAAGGCGCAGGGCGTCGAGATCCGCCGGGGTGACGCGCTGATGATCCGCACGGGCTGGGTCGCGTGCTGGTACCGGGCCATCCCCAAGGAGCGGGAGAGCTACTTCGACGTGGCGCCGGGGCTCGGGATGAGCACGGCGGAGTGGCTCCATGGGAAGGAGGTCGCCTGCCTGGGCGTGGACAACGTGGCGGTGGAGGTCAAGCCGGCCGAGGATGGCAAGAGCCTGAACCCGCTCCACCCGGTCCTGATCCGGGACCTCGGCCTCACCATCGGCGAGCTGTTCTGGTTCGAGGACCTGGCCCGGGTCTGTGCCGCCGAGGGCTCCTGGGAGTTCCTCTTCGTCGCCCAGCCGCTTCGCATCACGGGTGGCATCGGCTCTCCCATCAACCCCCTCGCGATCCGGTAGAGGAGGCGAGCGTGGATCAGACCTATCAGGACGTGATTCGACGGCGCCTGGAGATTCCGCTCAACGAGGGGCCGGACAAGGTCGCCTCGCTGGAGGAGGCGGTCCGCCGCCTTGTCACGCCGGGAATGCTCCTCTACATCGGCACCGCTCACGCGCGGGCCAGCGCGCTGGTGCGCGAGGTGGTCAGGCAGTGGTGGCGGAAGAAGCCCGATTTCATCGTCGCGACCATCGGCCTCGGCTCTCCGTGGACAGCGCTGATCCTGGGCGGCCTGGTCAGGCGGATGATCACCACGTTTCTCGGCGAGGGCTACCCCTATCCGACGCCTCAGCGGTTGATCTCAAAGGCGGTGCTGGAAGGGAAGCTCGAGGTCCAGAACTGGTCCATGCTCACGTTCCCGCTCAGGCTGATCGCCGGCGCCATGGGCGTGCCGTTTCTCCCGACAAAGTCGCTGCTCGGCTCCACCATGGAGGAGGACAACGCCCGAGACGGCGATTTCCTCGTGGCGGCTGATCCCTTCGGCGCCGAGGACCGCGTCGGCTATGTGCGGGCACTGGTTCCCGACCTCGCGCTCATTCATGCCTGGGCTGCCGACAGGGCCGGCAACGTGATCACCGCTCCTCCCATGAACGAGAACCTCTACGGCGCCATGGCGGCCCGGCACGGGGCCATCGTGACC
>JACQRS010000402.1 GCA_016206385.1 Candidatus Rokuibacteriota bacterium
GGCACCACGCTCGCCACCAACGCCATCATCGAGCGGAAGGGGGCGCGGACCGCGCTGCTTACCACCGAGGGGTTCCGGGACATCCTGGAGACCGGCCGCGAACTCCGGTACGACCTCTACGACCTTTCGTTGGAATACCCCACGCCGCTGGCGCCCCGCCGATTCCGCCTTGGCATCCGGGAGCGGGTGGATGCGACGGGGGCGGTCGTTGCTCCGCTCGATCCGGACTGCCTCGCCCTGGCCATGGAGACCATCGCGAGTGCCGGGATCGAGTCGGTCGCGATCTGCTTCCTGCACAGCTATGCGAACCCGGCCCACGAACAGGAGGCCGGCCGGCGCCTGAAAGAGCGGTTTCCGAAGCTCTGGGTCTCCTGCTCTGCCGAGATCCTCCCCCAGATCGGTGAGTATCCTCGGGCGTCCACGACCGTGGCCAATGCCTATGTCCAGCCACTCATGGCGGGCTATCTCACCCGAATGGAGGACGGGCTCAGCAGCCGGGGGTTCCGGGGCCGGCTCGGCCTGATCACCAGCAACGGGGGGACGGCAGATGTTCGGACCGCGGTGGCTTTCCCCATCACCCTGGTGGAGTCGGGTCCGGCGGCGGGCGTGACGGCCACGGCTCGGATCGGCCGGGTGATGGGCGCGTGCAACCTCATGGCGTTCGACATGGGAGGAACAACGGCCAAGCTGTGTCTGATCCGGGATGGCCTGCCCGATTGGACTGCGGAATTCGAGGTCGCCCGCCTGGAGCGATTCCAGCGGGGCAGCGGGCTGCCCATCGCCATTCCGAGCGTGGACCTGATCGAGATCGGCGCGGGTGGGGGCAGCATCGCCCGGCTGGATCACGTCGGTCTGCTTCAGGTGGGACCGGAAAGCGCGGGGGCGGCCCCGGGACCAGCCTGCTATGGCATGGGTGGCGATCAACCCACCGTGACGGACGCGGACCTGCTCCTGGGGTTCATCAACCCGGCCTACTTTTGTGGCGGGAGTCTCCCGCTCGACACCGAACGCGCCCGGAAGGCGATGGGCATCCTTGCCGACGTCCTGAAGCGTCCGGTGGAGGCGGCAGCCTGGGCGGTCTTCGACACGGTCACGGAATCCATGGCGAATGCGGCGATGGTGCATGCGTCGGAGAAAGGGGTGGATGTCCGGCGGGCGACGCTGCTGGCCTTCGGAGGCGCGGGACCGGTCCACGCGTGGGCCGTGGCCAAGCGCCTGGGGATCCGCGGGGTGATCGTCCCGACGGCCGCGGGTGTGTTGTCGGCGCTCGGGGGTCTCTTGGCCCCGACGCGCTTCGACCTGATGCAGAGCATGGTGGCCGACCTGGACCGGCTCGGCCCGGGCCAGCTCCGTGCGGTGGCCGACCTGCTGGTTCGCCAGGCCCACGCGCTCCTGGATCAGGCGGGTGTGGCGGCCCGAGACCGACACCTCACGTGGTCGCTGGACATGAAGTACTCGGGTCAGCGATACCAGGTGAACGTGCCGGTGCGGGGCTTGCCGACCTCCGCCGCGGCCGTCCGCGCGCTGCGGCGGCGTTTCGGGCAGGTCTACCGGGAGCGCTACGGCCGGGAGGTCGCAGGAATGCCCATCGAGGTCGTGACCTGTCGCCTGGTCGCTGCGGGGCCGGATCCCAGGATGCCGCTCACTCCCTCGCACTGCGGGACGATCCCGCCCGCCCACCGGACTGTCCGCCCCGTCTGGTTCGGCGGACGGCCTGTGCGGACACCCGTACTGCGCCGGGAGAGCCTTGGCCCCGGGGCACAGTTCCGTGGCCCACTGATCATTGAGGAGGCTGACGGCACAATCGTGGTACCGCCTGGCGCGAGGGGACGTCTGGACCATCAGGGAAACATCCACATGACGCTGAGCACGACGATCTTCGGGCGACGTGCGTGATGCCCAAGAGGAAGCGCGTCCGGACGGATCCGGCGACGTTGGGGATTCGCTGGAGGCGACTGGTCGCCTTCACCGATGAGGCCACGGCCACGCTTCTCCGCTGTGCCTTCTCGCGAAACGTCACGGACGGGTGGGACTTCTCCTGCGCCCTCTTCGATTGCCAGGGCCGGATGATCGTCCAGCCCACCCACGGGCTCCCTGCCTTCCTGGGCTGCCTGGCCTTGACCCTGGCAGACGTCGTCCGATCCATCCCGCGCCACACCCTCCGCGATGGGGAGAGCTACATCCTGAACGATCCGTGGCGCGGGACCGGTCAGGTCAATGACCTGACGTTGGTCACCCCACTCTTTTCCGGGCGTCGTCTGATGGGATTCGCGGCGAACGTGTCGCACGCCGCGGACCTGGGAGGCCGAATCCTGTCAGGCGATTCCCGGGAGACGTTCGAGGAGGGGCTGCGCCTGCCACTGATGCGGGCCTTCATCGGCGGCCGGCCCAACCCCGACCTCTTCGAGCTCCTGCGGCTGAACTCTCGGGTCCCGGATATTGTCCTCGGTGACCTCCAGGCCCAGCTCGCCGCGAACCTGATGCTCCGCCGTCGCGTTCTGGAGTTCCTCCGGGGGGAGCGGCTCCCGGACCTGGATGGCCTGGCAAGCGAAGTGCTCCACGTCTCGGAGATGGCGATGTGCAGGGCAATCCGGGACATCCCCGACGGCGTCTATCGTGCAGAAGTCGAGACGGACGGCTTCGACCGTCCGATTCGCCTAGTGGCCCGCGTGACGGTGGCGGGGGAGCGCATCGCCGTGGACTACACGGGCACCTCTCCTCAGGATCCCCGGGGGATCAACTCCTGCTTCAACTACACCTATGCCGAGACGGTGTTTCCCCTGATCTGTGTCGCCCGCCCGGCGTCGCTGATCAACGGGGGGACGCTCCGACCGCTTCGCGTCTTTGCGCCTCCGGGAACGGTGCTGAATCCCCAACCCCCGGCCGCCCTGGGATCCCGGGTCATGGTCTCGCAGTTCCTTCAGGCGGTGGTCTTCCGGGCCCTCGCCCAGGCGCTGCCGGACCGCGTGATCGCCGATTGCGGAACACCCGCCTGGCTTCCCGTCCTGGCCGGCACTAGCCAGCACGGCACGCGCTTCGTGGAGATGATGTTCCTGAATGGGGGATTCGGTGCCCGGCCGGACCGCGACGGGATCTCTTGCCTGGGATGGCCGTGCAGCTTCTCCGGGACACCGGTGGAATTCACAGAGAGCGAGAAGCCCATCCTGATCCATCGCAAGGAACTGGTGCCGGACTCCGGGGGTGCCGGAACCTTCCGCGGCGGATTGGGGCAGGCCTTCGTCTGGCAGTCGCGAGCCACGAGCCCCCTTTCGTTTGCCGTGCGCGGGGATCGAATCATCCACCCCCCCATGGGGCTTGAGGGCGGGCTCGCCGGCGCCCCGGCCAGGGTGCTGCGGAACGGGGTCCCGGTGCATTCCAAGGAAACGATCCAGGTGGACCCGGGGGACGTCCTGCACCTGGAGACGCCGGGGAGTGGGGGATTCGAAGACCCGCGGCGCCGGGCGCGGAGCCGCGTGGAAGCCGATGTCGCCGACGGGTACGTGACGGACGCCGCGGCCCGGGAACTGTACGGCTGGGGGAGGACATGATCGAGGATCCCAGGGGCCCGCTCCAGATCTTTCGGGATCACGAGTCCACGAGCCTCAGGACATTCGGTATGTCGGAGACACCACCCCTTCTCGTCGCCGGGGAAGGGGCGCGCCTGTACGACGCGGCGGGGAGAGACTACCTGGACTTCGCGTGCGGGTCGGGCGTCACGACCCTCGGCCACGGGCACCCGGCGATCCGCAAGGCGATCCAGGCCCAGCTGGACACCGGCATCTGGCACATCGGGGCCCATCTCCCCCACGGCCGGCGGGCCGAGCTGTACCAGGAACTCTTGGCGGTCCTGCCAGCGGAACTCACCCGCATCAATCCGGCGAACACCGGGGCCGAGGCGGTGGAGGTGGCAGTCAAGGCGGCCCGTTTCGGCACGGGGCGCACGGAGATCATCGCCTTCCAGGGGGGCTATCAGGGGCGAACCGCAGGCGCTCTCTCGGTCACGAGTTACGCCCGGATCAAGCGACCCTTCCTCCCCCTGATGCCCGGGGTCATCCACGTCCCGTACCCGTATCCACGGCGCTCACCCTTCGGGCGATACGGGCAGACGGCCGAAGAGTGCGCTGCCCTCTGTCTGGAGTTTCTGGAGCAGGCATTGTCCAACCCGGCGGGCGGGGTCACCGATCCCGCCGCCATCCTGGTGGAACCGATTCAGGCCGTGGGGGGCGTCATCATCCCCCCGCCAGGCTTCCTGCGGGAGCTCCGCCGGTTGTGCGATAGGTATGGGCTGCTCCTGGTTGTGGACGAGGTCTTCACGGGATTTGCTCGCACGGGCCGGTGGTTTGCCTTTCAGTACGACGGTGTGATCCCGGATCTCGTGATTCTGGCCAAAGGTCTCTCCGGCTCACTCCCGCTGGCGGCTGTCGTGGGGCGCGAGGAAATCCTGGGCCGGTGGGATCCGGGCCTGCACTCCAGCACGTTCCACGGCAACCCGGTGGCCTGCGCCGCGGCCGCGGCGTCCATTCGGGCAATCCGGGAGGAAGGCTTGGTCGAGCGAGCGAATGAGGTCGGCCGATGGATCACCGAAGCATATCCTCAATTGCGGGACATCCCCATCGTGGGCGACTGTCGCGGGATCGGGGCCCTGCACGGGATCGAGATCGTCGAGCCGGAAGACGGCCGCCCCGCCCCAGCCCGGATCAAGCCAATCCGGAGCGAGGGAGTCCACCGGGGCCTGCTCTTGTGGGAATGCGGCTGGTACGGCAATGTCATCGGCCTCGTCCCTCCGGTGGTGATCAGCCGAACCGAGGTCTCCCGGGCCATGGAGATCCTGGCAGCAATCCTGCGTGACGAGGCGCAGCACCCAGGGGAGTCAGCATGAGCCTCGCGATATCGGACTGCACGCAGAACTTCATTCAAGGCGAATGGACCGCAGGGACCAGCAGTGCGACGATACCCGTCACCAATCCCGCTACGGGAGATCTGCTGGGCAGCGTGCCCGACTGCCGGGAACGGGACGCCGTCCGTGCAGTGGAGGCCGCCGAGGGTGCCGCCGCCAGATGGGCGGGGATGCCCGCCGTCGAGCGCGAGCGGGTGCTGCTGCGGGCCCATGACCTGATGCTCCAGCACGCGGAGGACCTGGCCCAGATCATCACACTGGAAGAGGGGAAACCCCTGGCTGAGGCACGGGCCGAGGTGAGCTACGGGGCGAGCTTTGTGCGCTGGTATGCGGCCGAGGGTCGCCGGCTGTATGGGGACATCGTCCCCTCTCCGGACCCGGGGAGGCACCTCCTGGTGTTCCGCGAGCCGGTGGGTCCCACCCTCGTCATCACCCCGTGGAACGACCCCTTCGCCATGGTGACGCGCAAGGTGGCTCCGGCCCTGGCAGCCGGGTGCCCGGTGGTCATCAAACCGGCCCGGGAGACTCCGTTCAGCGCCGCCGCCGCGGTGCGACTCTTTGCCGAGGCCGGGGTGCCGCCGGGGGTCATCAACCTGGTCACCACCTCGCGCTCGGGCGCGGTCTGCGATGCCATGCTGAGCCACCTCGCCATCCGGCACGTGACCTTCACCGGGTCAACCGAGGTGGGCAAGCTTCTCGGGGCCCGAGCGGGCGCGCTGGTAAAGGGAATGACCATGGAGCTGGGCGGGCACGCACCCTTCGTCGTCTTCGAGGACGCCGACTTGGACGAGGCGGTCACCGGCCTGCTGGCACGGAAGTTCCGGAACGCAGGCCAGACCTGCTCCTGCCCCTCGCGCCTGTTCCTGCAGGAGGGGATCGCGGACGCATTCCTGGAAGCCTTCATTGACGGAATGAAGCGCATCGTGGTGGGCAACGGCATGGCGCCGGGCGTCACCATGGGTCCGCTCATCAACCCGGCCGCGGTGGAAAAGGTCCAGGCTCACGTGGCGGACGCCGTAGCCAAGGGGGCCCGGGTAATCCCCGGTGGCCAGCGGCACGGCGACGGGCGTGGGAGCTTTCTTGCCCCAACGGTCCTCACCCACGTTCGGCCGCATATGCTGGTGGCCCAGGACGAGACCTTCGGTCCGGTGGCGCCCTTCTTCCGGTTCCGGGACGAGGCAGAACTCTCCTCCATCGTGAACCACCCAACCTATGGCCTGACTGGGTACTGCTACACCCGCGATCTGTCGCGGGCGTTCCGGGTGACGGCCGCGCTGCGTTGCGGGTTCATCGGCCTCAATGATCCCGCCCCGCAGAGTGCAGAGGTGCCCATGGGGGGTGTGCGGGAGAGCGGCGTGGGACGGGAAGGTGGTCGCTGGGGAATCGATGAGTTTGTCACGGTCAAGTACGTCTCACTTCGGGTCTGACCCGGGACAGGGGGGAGGGGGAGGTCATGGATATGCGGAGTTGGCGGGGAGTCTGGAGCATGGCTGTTCTGGTGCTGCTGTGCGCGACCAGAGCGGAGGCCGGGGAGGCAAGGCGGTACGTCTTCGGCAGCGGGGTGGATCCGTCGGGGCCATACCAGGTGATCGCCGAGGCCAAGGGATTCTTCGCCAAGCATGGGGTGCACGTGACGGTGAAGAAGTTCTCGTCGGCCACGGCGGCCTTTCGGGCCCTGCAGGCGGGGGAGATTGACGCGGCGGTGCCCGGGACCCTCACGCCGGTGAGCGCCCTGGCCCAGGGCGCGAGCAATTTCCGCATCGTGGGCTCCACGCGGCTCACGCAGAACAAGTTCAGCGCGGCGGTAGTAGACAAAACGATCAGCAAGCCCCAGGACTTGGTCGGGAAGAAGGTGGCCATGGCCCAGGGGAGCCCCTCCTCCCACCTCTGGTTCGAGAACTACGCGCGATATCACAAGTTGGACGGGGTGCAGCGGATCTGGCTGCAGCCTCAGGAGCAACTCATCGCCTTCAGCAAGGGCGAGGTGGATGCGATCTTCATCTGGCGGCCCTGGTACACCAAGGCCCTGGAGGTGCGCCCGGGCTCTCGCATCCTGGCCTATGACGCGGATATCGGTCACGTCAACGACACGCCCATCACCTTCAGCACGAAGCTGATGGAGGACCGGGAGTCGGCCAAGGCGATCCTCCGGGCTTTGATCGACGCCGACGAGTTCCTGGCGGCCAACCGCAAGGAGGGCGCCGAGATCATCGGGAAAGCGTTCAACATCAGCGCGGCCGAGACGCTGGAGATCCTGGATACGGTGGGCCTCAAGGTGCAACTCTCGGACGCGACGTTCAAGGACCTCTGCGACAACACCCGGTTCTTGCGGGAGACGGGAAAGCTCCAGTCGGCGCCGAACTGGAAGCAGGCGGTCGTGCCGGACCTTCTCCGGGAGGAGGCGCCGGCCCGCGTGAACTACACGAAGTTCATCGAATGCCAATGAGGCACTGACTCCACGATGCACGCCGCAGAATTCGGTCGCGTTGAGAAGGCCTACCCGGGCCGGGACGGCCGGCCGGCCCCGCCGGCTATCGCCGACTTCACGTTGGCGATCCGGGAGCAGGAGTTCTTCTGCCTCCTGGGCCCAAGCGGTTGCGGGAAGACGACCGCGCTGACGCTCCTGGCCGGGTTCGAGGCGCCGACCGCCGGCGAGATCCTGCACCGGGGAACACCGGTCCAAGGACCGGGCGCAGATCGCGGCGTGATCTTCCAGGGGGACGACTCGTTGATGCCATGGCTGACCGCCCGCGACAACATCCTCCTGGGCCCGAGGATTCGCCGGATGCCGCGCGACCTGCAGCAGGAGCGGGCGGAGCGTCTGCTCGCGCTAGTCGGTTTGAAGGATCACGGGCACAAGTATCCCCGGGAACTGTCCGGCGGGATGAAGCAGCGGATCCAGATCGCCCGCGTCCTGGCCAACGAGCCAGACATGCTCCTGATGGACGAACCCTTTGCGGCCCTGGATGCGCAGACCCGAGCCCAGATGCAGGAGGAGCTGGTCCGGATCTGGAGCGGCGCCAGGACCACTGTCCTCTTCATCACGCACGACGTGCAGGAGGCCCTGGTGCTGGCCGACCGGGTGGGGCTGATGCGCGCCGGGCCGGCCTCCGCGATCCGCGACGTTCTGGCCGTGGACCTCCCGCGCCCGAGGGACCGGACGGATCCGAGCCTGGTTTCCCTGTACCGGCACATCCAGGGCATCCTGGCCGAAGAGGTTGCCGGACGGGAGGCGCTGCCGTGAGGCGCGCGGCGTGGAAGGTGAGCGAGCTGGCACTGCCCTACGGTCTGACCGTGCTCCTCCTGGTTTCCCTGTGGGAGTTCGCGTCACGGCGGATCAACCCGCTCTTCTTCCCGGGCCCGACTACGGTGTGGCGCTCGTTCCTGGCCCTGGCCTCTGGTGACCTCGCCGCTCACGTCGGCGTGAGCCTCGTCCGGATCCTGACGGGGTTCTTGTTGGGCAGCCTGGTGGGAATCCCCCTGGGCTTGCTCATGGGCGGCATCCCGGTGATCCGGCGCCTCTTGGATGGGACCGTGGAGTTCTTCCGCTTCATTCCGCCCATCGCCATGATCGTCCTGGCCGTGGTCTGGTTCGGGACCGGCGAGGCATCCAAGGTGTTCCTGATCATTTTCAGCACGGTCTTCCTCGTGACCGTGAACACCGAGGATGGGGTGTACCACGTCGTCCGGAACCGGATTCGGGCGGTTCAGGCCATGGGCGCGGGCCCGTGGGACGTTTTCCGTCTGGTGATCCTCCCGTCGGCCGTGCCCCATGCCCTGACCGGGATGCGGATCGCCATGGGGAATGCCTTCTCCACCATCGTCTCGGCCGAGATGATCGTGGCCGACCGGGGGATCGGGTTCCTGCTCCAGGACTCCAGGCTGTTTCTGCGGACCGGGCACATCTTCGTCGCTCTGGTGGCGCTGGGACTCCTGGGATTCGCGACCGACCGGGTCTTCCGCATCCTGATCGCGCGATTCGGGGGAGAGTATGTGGTCGTCCGGTAGAAGGGCGGGGGCGGCAACACTCCTGGCGCCGACCTGGAGCATCCGGCCGGTCGCGCCCCTGGCATCCTCGGCGCTCGTGCCGTTCGTCGGCGCTGGCATTCTGGTGCTGGTGTGGAGCCTCGTGTCTCTCCGGTTCCACGTGACAGTTTTTCCGTCGCCGTTGGAGACGGTCCAGGAGGCGGCCAGGCTGCTCTCCAACGCCGAGCTATTTCAGCACACGGGGGCCAGCCTGTTCCGGCTGTTTCTGGGCTTCGCGCTGGGATCGGCCCTGGCGATCCCGGTCGGTTTCGGTATGGGCCTGTTCCTGTTCGTTCGCCGGATGATGGAACCCATCACGGAGTTCTTCCGGTTCATCCCGGCCATCGCCCTGGTGGTCTTCGCCCTCATCTGGTTCGGCATCGGCGAATCGTCCAAGGTGTTCCTCATCGTGTACAACGCCTTCTTCACCGTGGCCATGAACACGGAGGCGGGCGTGGCCCACGTTCTCCCGAACCGGATGCGGGCGGTGCAGTCGCTGGGCGGGGGTCGCTGGGACACGTTCTGCCTGGTGGTGGTGCCGTCGGTGGTCCCATATATCCTCACCGGGATGCGTCTGGGGATGGGCCGGTCGTTCGCCACCATCGTCTCGGCCGAGATCCTGGCGGCGAACAGCGGCCTCGGATACCTGATCTACAGCTCCCGGGAGTACAGCAAGATGGACACGGTCGTCGTGGCCATCCTCCTGCTCGGCGCCCTGGGGCTCTTGGCTGACCGGCTGTTCCGCGGCCTGACCAGACGATTGGCGGGCGGGTACCTTCCGGCCGGCGATGCGACGGGGAGCTGAGGAACATGATGCAGGGAGGTGCCGACACACTTGATCCCATCACGCTGGAGATCATCCAGGAGGCGATGATCTCGGTGGTCCGAGAAATGCGCGCGAACCTCATTGCGACCGCCTACTCTTCCATCATCTACGAGGCCCATGACTTTTCCTGCGTGCTGATGGACGGGGCGGGCCAGATCATCGCGCAGGCCGAGGACAACCCCTCCCACATCTTCCCTATTCCCTGGTCCGTCCGCGCCATGCAGGACCGGTTCGGCGCGGACATTCACCCCGGGGATGTATTCCTGCACAACGACCCGTACACGGGGGGAACTCACCTGAACGATATCGCGATGATCTACCCGGTCTTCGGCGATGGACGGCTGGCTCTCTTCCCGGTGGTCCGAGCCCACTGGGGTGATGTAGGGGGGATGACGGCCGGCAGCATCTCCGGGAAGTCCACGGAGATCTTCCACGACGGGGTCCGGATCCCGGTACTACGGGTGGCGAACCGGGGCGTCCTGGATGAGTCGGTCCTGGACCTGCTCTTCGCTAACATGCGGGTGCCGCGGGAGCGGCGGGGCGATTTCTTGTCCACCTGGGGAACCTGCCAGGTGGCCGAGCGCCGGATCAGCGAGATCATGGCCAAGTTCGGTGTGGACACGGTCCAGGAGGCGATACGGCGGCTGCTCGACCGGGCGGAGCGGAGGATGCGGCGCCGCATCGCGGCCCTGCCCGATGGCGACTATGTGTACGAGCACTACCTCGACCCTGTCGGGTCCGCCGGCGAGCCGGTGAAGGCCCGCGTGCGGGTGGAGGTGTGTGGCGACGCCATCACGGTGGACTTTGCGGGGTCCTCGCCACAGGTCGCCGGGCCGCTGAACAGCGGGGCGGCCGTGGCGGCGACCGGCGCCTTCATCGTCCTGAAGGCGTTCCTGGACCCGGCGAAACCGATCAATCACGGGAATTTCCGGCCCATCACGGTGCGCGTGCCCGAGGGCACCTTCCTCAACGCCCGCTACCCGGCCTCGTGCGCCGGCTCGTCAGAGGTCCGGAATGCCGCCATCTCCGCCGTCCTCGGGGCGATGGGGCAGGCGGTGCCCGAGAGCATCACCGGCGACATCAAGGGGACCTCGAATCACGTCTACATCGCGGGGGTGGACCCGCGCGACTCCGAGCCGTTCCTGTTTTACGAGTATCCGGCCGGCGGCACGGGCGGGTTTCCCGAGGCGGACGGGAACAACGCCGTGCGCAACTTCGCCGAGGGTGACTTCGGCTCGATTCAGCCGGCGGAGGCGGTGGAACACGAGGCCCCCCTCCTGGTCGAGCGATGCGAGGTGCGGACCGATTCGTGTGGTGCTGGCCGGCACCGCGGGGGATTCGGCCTCTGGCGAGATATCCGGCTGCTGGCGGATGAGGCTTCCCTGTCTGTGGCCTCTGAGAAGAATATTCTGCCACCGTTCGGCGTCTGCGGCGGGATGCCCGGTGCCCCGAATCAGTTCGTTGTGGTGCGGGCGGGGCGGGAGGTCGCACCCTCGGACACGCCGGGGAAGGTGGCGGGATTTCGGCTCCGTCAGGGGGACGTGGTCAGCGTCCGGTCGTCCGGCGGCGGCGGCTGGGGCGACCCGTTAGATCGCGACCCGGCCCTCGTCCTGGCCGATCTGCGAGATGGATATCTCACCCCGGACAAGGCGCGGTCGGCCTTCGGCGTCGCCCTCCGGGGTAGGCAGGTGGATGAGGCGGCCACCGCCCTGCTCCGGCACGAGTTGCGGGGGCGTCGCTTGCGGTTCCGCCTCGTGATTGCAGCCGAGTCGTCCGGGGCTATCGGCAAGCGAGTCTGCGGCCTGGCGCCCGAGGCCATTGCCCGGTTGGGCGTGAGGGAGGGGGAGCCAGTGGAGATCGTCGGACCTGCAGGGCCTGCCCTGCGTGCCTGGGTCCAGTCTGCCCCGGATCTGTTAGCGGATTCCGTCCGACTGGGAGCTCTGGCAAGGGACATCCTGCGGGTGCCCGAGGGGACGGCGCTGGAGGTCCGGCCACTGCTGGCCAGAGAGGGAAACCGATGAACCGGATGCGGAGCGTGGAGGAGAACGGTTTGCTGGAAAAGGCGGCGAAGGTCTTTCCGGGTGGCGTCCTGGGGCGCCACCGGTTGGCGGATGCGTACAAGGTGGTCTTTTCCCACGGCCGGGGGGCGCACCTCTTCGACATGAGCGGCCGCGAGTACATTGACTACACCTGCGGCGGCGGCGCGCTCCTGCTGGGATATGTCCACCCGGAGATCGCCGAAGCCATCCGGGATCAGCTCTCCCGGGCGTCGCAGTTCATCAGCATCCTGAACATTCAGGCCATCGAGTATGCCGCCGAGCTCCTGGAGGTGATCCCCTGCGGCGAGCAGATCCGGTTCGCCAACTCCGGGAGCGAAGGGACGTTCTATGCCCTGCGCCTGGCCCGGGCGTTTACGGGGCGGGACAAGATCCTGAAATTCGAGGGGGCATATCACGGCCACCACGACTATGCCATGTGGAGCTATGCACCAA
>JACQRS010000401.1 GCA_016206385.1 Candidatus Rokuibacteriota bacterium
CCCCGAGAGTGGCCGAACAAACCAACGCGCCGGGGCTGGACGCCGGGGAGCTTCCGAGCCGCTTCGACGATCGCCAGCACGTCCTGCTTCGCAGGGAGCGACGCCGCCTTGAACTCGGGTCCTCGCGGGCAATGGATGGCGTCCTGATGAGGGGCGCTACCGGACGGATCGATCCGTCCGCGCCAGAAGTAATGGCCGCCGAACCAGCAGCCCGCTACTGCGACGAATCCGTGCCGCGCCAGATCTTGCGCGAGATATACGTATCTCTGGCGAAAACCGTCGGTGCCGTGGAGAACAACCACGATTGGGAAGGGGCCGTCTCCCTTCGGGCGCGCGACGAAGGCCCGGATCTTTCGGCCGTCCGGCGCATCGGCGTCAATCCACTGTGGCTCGGCCAGCGCATCCCGCGGATCCGTAGACGCGCACACGAGCAGCAGGCCACTCACGAGCAGACACCCCACGCTCCTGAGTCGTATCACGGCCAGTCTGGCTTGGCGCTTAGCCGAGGACGAACTCGGCTGACTGGACCTGGCCGCCCCAGACGTCGCCGGGCGTGCCGGGCGGGTAGATCACGGGCTGGTGGATCGCATCGTCCAGGCGTCGGTGCCCGTAGCCGAACTCGATGGCGAAGCCACCCGGCGTCTGCAGGTAGAGGTGAATGGTCTGGCAGTTGGGATGCTTGCCAGGTCCCCTCCCAATGGGCGCCTTCAGCCTCTTGGCGTGGTGGTAGCTCCGCATGACATCGTCGAGCGACTCCACCTCCACCATGATGTGCTGGAGCCGGGGTTTGGAGCCGGGCCGGCACGGCGCGAGGGCCAGGGTGTGGTGGCGCGAATTTACTCGGAGGAAACAGAGCCGCATGTCATCGGTGCGATGGATCCAGTCGGAGAGCCTGAACCCGAGGAGCTCGGTGTAGAAGTCGTGGGAGCGCTTCGTGTCCTGCGCTGTGAGGAGCACGTGGCCGGTCCGGAGGACCGAGAGCGGCCGGGTGTAGGGTACGGGCTCCTGCGCCACCTCGAAGCCGTATCCGAGAGCCAGCGGATGCCCGTCCGGGTCCTGGAACTCGATGGCGCCCGCGATCATGCGATCCCGGCACCGGCTGGTGTCCACCAGTCTCACGGCGAGCTGCTTCGACGCGAGATGGGCGGACCACTCCTCCATGGCCTCCGCGCTTCCCACGTCGAAGGCGACGTAGTGAAGCTGCGCGTCCGCCGCATCCCGAAGGGCCAGGCGGTGGTGGTAGGCGTCCCAGCGGACATAGGTCACGGCACCGTCGGCAGCGCGAAAGGCCGGGAAGCCCAGGACCTCCTGGCAGTACTGCTCCCAGCCCGCGCGGTCGGACACCCCAACTCCTACCTGGGCGATGTCGAGGATCCTGGGCATGGCGCGACTCCCTCGGGGGGAGAGACGTCAGGGTTGCCGGACGATCTCCCCGCGCTCGATGGTGTAGATTTTCTCGGCGAAGCCGATCCGCTTCGTGTCGGACTCGGCCATCAGGACCGACAGGCCGTCCCGTTGCAGGACCTGGATGGTGCCGGCCAGCTTCTCCCCTAAGCCGGGGGACAGCCCTTCGAAGGGCTCGTCAAGGAGCAGGAGCTTGGTCCCGCTCATGAGCGCGCGGGCGAGGGCCACCATCTTCTGTTGCCCGCCACTCAACGTCGAGGCCCGCCGTTTCGCGAGCGGCACGAGCTCGGGCATCAGCCGGTAGATATACTCGAGCCGATCGCCGCCGGTTTCCAGTCCGCAGGCCCAGGCGGGCAGCAGGACGTTGTCCTCAACCGTCAGCGCCCCGATCAGACGGCGGTCCTCTGGCATGTAGCCGATGCCGAGCTGGGCCCGCCGGTGGCCCGGAACCCGCAGGAGATCGTCGCCGTCGAGATGAATGCGCCCGGCCGCCACCGGCATGATCCCCATGATGCTCTTGAGCGTCGTCGTTTTCCCGGCGCCGTTGCGGCCGACCAGACCGATGAGACCGCCGGACGGGATGTCCAGGCTGATCCCCCTCAGGATGATGAAGCCTTTGATCGTGACCCGGATGTCGTCAACCCGCAGCATCTCAGACGTGACCGAGCACGGCCTTTCGCACCTCGGGATCGGCCAGGACGCTCTCGGGCTTGCCGTCGGCGATCACCTGGCCGTTATCGAAGACCAGCACGCGCCGCCCGTAGCGCTGTACAACCTCCATGTCGTGCTCGACGAAGATGGTGGTGATGTCGCTTTGCTGCAAGACCTTCACGAGGGTGTCCATCAC
>JACQRS010000408.1 GCA_016206385.1 Candidatus Rokuibacteriota bacterium
ATTCGCCCCTGGGGCGCTTCCTGGCCAGGCAGGAGGATGGCCTGTCCTCCGAGGAGCGCCGCCGCGTCCGCAAGGACGTGGCGCAGATCGAGCGGAGCCTGAAGCAGGTCCGCGAATTCCCGCTGGGGAATGACATCCCGCCGAGCGGTCATTTCCACCCCCTCAAATCGAAGCGCTCCTGACCACGCGAGGATCCCATGCTCTCCGAAGATCTCCTCTACAAGCCGGTGGCCGAGCTGTCGAGGATGCTCCGCAGGCGCCAGGTTTCGCCGGTCGAGCTGACCCGGGCGTGCCTGGACCGGATCGAGGCCCTCGACCCCGACCTGCACGCCTTCGTGACCGTCACGGCCGACCTGGCCCTGGATCAGGCGGAGAAGGCCGAACGCGAGATCGCCGCCGGCCGGGACCGCGGCCCGCTCCACGGCATCCCCTACGGCGCCAAGGACCTGGCGGCGACCAGGGGGATCCGCACGACGTGGGGCGCGAAGCCGTACGAGGGCCAGGTCCTCGACTATGACGCCACGGTCATCAATAGGCTGAGGGAGGCCGGGGCGATCCTGCTCGGCAAGCTGGCGATGGTGGAGCTGGCCGGCGGCCTCGGCTACTCGAAGGGGGACGCGTCGCTGACCGGAGCGGCGCGCAATCCATGGAACCTGGATCGCTGGACGTGCGGGTCGTCCTCCGGATCGGGGGCCGCGGTGGCGGCGGCGCTCGTGCCGTTCGCCATCGGCTCGGAGACCTGGGGATCGATCATCTGCCCCTCCTCGTTCTGCGGCATCAGCGGGCTGCGCCCGACCTTCGGGGTGGTGTCGCGGCACGGCGCCATGGCGCTGTCGTGGAGCCTGGACAAGATCGGCCCGATGGCCCGCGCGGCGCGGGACTGCCAGGTTATCTTGAAGACCATCGCGGGTTTTGACCCGAAGGACCCCCACTCGTCCGAGGAGCCTCTGCCTCCGCCCGCCGCTCCCGCGGCGGCGAAGCGCCTGCGGGTCGGCTACCTGAAGCACGATTTCGGCAAGTCGGGCGACAGGTCGGTGGAGCGCGCCTTCCTGAAGGCGCTCGCCGACCTGGAGGGCGCCGGCGTGCGCGCCGAGGAGGCGAAGCTCCCCGACCTGCCGTTCGAGAGCGTGACCCTCGTCATCCTCCTCGCCGAGGTCGCCAGCGCCTTCGAGGATCTGGAGCGCTCCGGCAAGGCCCGCGCCCTGGTGAGCCCCGGGGCGCCGCTCTCCTTCATCGTCTCCCGCGCCGTGCGCGGCGCCGACCTGGTGAAGGCGCAGCGCATCCGCCTCCTCTGCCAGCGCGCCATGGCGGAGTTCTTCGAACGCTACGATGTCCTGCTCTTCCCGGGCGAGAACTTCACGGCGTTCCGGACCGACTACGATTTCTCCGAGGCCGAGTGGTCCGACCCGGCGGGCGCCGCGGGGAACCTGTGCGGCCTGCCGGCGATCTCCGTGCCGTGCGGCTTCGGCGACGACGGGCTGCCCGTGAGCCTGGCGGCGATGAGCGGAGCGTTCGAGGAGTCGAAGGCGATCGCTCTGGCGCGCTTCTACCAGGGGATCACCTCCTGGCACGAAAAACGGCCCCCGCTGGCGCGGGCGTCCTGACCCGAAGGGCGGCGCGTGGATCCGCGGGGGAAAGTGGCTCTCATCACCGGCGGCGCACGGATCGGGGCCGCGGTGGCGGAGGCTCTGGCCCGCTGCGGCAGCCACGTGGCGCTGACCTACCGGTCGTCCCGCCGGAGCGCCGAGGAGACGGCGGAGCGGGCCAGGGCCCTGGGGGTGCGCGCCACGGCGATCCGGGCCGACCTCTCGGTCGCCCGCGGCGCGGCCGAGGCGGTCGAGGCGGTCCGCTCCGCTCTCGGCGGACCCGACATCCTGGTCACGATGGCCTCAGCCTACGAGAAGACGCCGTTCGGAGCGCTCGATGAGCGGTCCTGGCGCGCCGGCCTGGACGTCGATCTGGGGAGCGCCTTCCACCTGGCGCGCGCCGCGGCGCCCCTGATGAAGGCGCGGGGCGGCGGCCGCATCGTCACCTTCGCCGACTGGCTCCCGGCGAGCGGCCGCCCGCGCTATCGCGGCTTTCTTCCCTATTACGTCGCCAAGGCGGGCATCGTCGGCCTCACCGAGAGCCTGGCGCTGGAGCTGGCGCCGGAGATCCTGGTGAACGCCATCGCCCCGGGGCCGATCCTCAAGCCCCCCGGCATGAGCGCCCGGACGGATCGCGCCGTCCGGCGCGTCACGCCGCTCGGCCGCTGGGGAGGCGCGGAGGAGATCGCGCGCGCGGTGATGTTCCTGGTGGAGACCGAGTTCGTCACGGGCGAATGCCTGCGGGTCGATGGGGGGCGGCACCTCCGCTGATCCGGTCGCCGCCTGCTGCGGCGGCGACGGGCATCGTGCCGGGCCCGCCAGGAATTCGGAACGATCAGAACGCGATGTTGAAGTCAAGCCGCGCCCGCTTGCCGTCCTCCTGCGTCACGGCGGCGGCGCTCTCGAGTTCGATCCCTTCCACGGAGTAGACACGGAGCATCACGTTCCACGACGGTCCGAACGCGTACGCCAGCCGGATCTCATGCCCCTCAAAGTTGCTTGAGCGCGTGTCGGTGGTGGACCCCCAGCGCAGCCAGTCGTCCTGCGCGAGCCGCGCCACGACTGCGAACTTCTCGATGTGGGCGTAGTAATACCCGATGAGCCAGTCCTTCTTGTCCTTGAGCCGCCCCAGGTTCAGAGCGAAAACATAGCCGGTTTTCTGGTCCGCATTGAACAGCGTGGAGGGGTAGCTTTTGGTGTTGCGCATGTAGTCGTCGCCGACGCTCAACGGCTTTTTCGTCCCCTTGAACGTGGCCCTCGCGCCGACCACCCAGATGCCGTAGTCCAGGTCCGCCAGGGCGGTGTCGGTCGTGCCGGGGTTGTCGCTGAACGAGTAGTATCCCGCCACGGTGGCGAGATCGACCGGCTTCAGACCCGCCTCCAGCCGGGACTTGTCACTGAAACGGTTGCTCGACCCCGATCCTTCCATGACGAACCAGCCCAGAGAGGATTTCAGTCGCACCACGGAGCTGCCGGTGGGGAAACTGAACCCCCCGGCCACCCCCTCCGGAATCACGTCCTCGTCCCAGAACAGCTCGTGCTAGGGCCAGAACGGGAAGCCGTTCGTCCCGATCCAGGCCCAGCCACGCGCCCAGGTCCCATGGATGAACGCCTTGTCGATGTTGACGCCCTTGGTCTCTAACTCATCGCCCAGCGTCTGATGCGGCGACTGCTGATCCAGAGGGCTGCTGGTGCGCAGGCGTCCGCCGAAGCTGAGGTGGTCGTCGTAGGCGTAGGAGAAGCCCAGGCGAAGGCGAAGCCGCAGCCGATGGCGATCCGCGCGCAAGGTCCCGTCCGACTGCAGCGAGTCCCAGTCCGACTCGGCACGCAGCCGGACGTCCCCGAAGAATTTCGGCTTGGAGGGCTTCTCGGAGTCGGCCTGGGCCGCGGCCGGGCTCGCGGCGAATCCTCCGAGAAGGGCCGCCACCGCAATGGCGCTGATCGTTCCGCGTGACCGAGACGTTGGGTGCGGGCGACGCGTCTCCTTGGCCCCGCTCATAGACCGGCTCGTCCGGGACCCGTGGCGATCCCCGCCGACTCGCAGGCGCTGGCCAGGCGTGCCTCGCCGAACTCCTGCCGCAGGCACGACTCGAGCCGTTCGTCGTGACCGACGCTGTCAGGGAACGCGTCGCCGCACGGATAGCGGCGCCCGTTCCGGTACACGATGAAGTACGGGCTGGAGCGCACGCCTTCCGCTTTCACGAGAGCGTCGAGCCGCTCCGGATCGCGGATCCGTCCGGCGAATCCTTCGTCGGGACGGTATCCCCCCCCACACTTTGTAGACATCAACGTTCCCTTTGAGAGCCGGGTTCTCCGCGAGGTCCTTCACCGAGCCGACGATCTCGAAGAGCATGCACTGCGTGCAGTTCGTGTTGCCGTACTTCACCAGGACCGGATGTTCGAAGGAGGCGCGACACACCTTGTCGGTATTCGGATCACCGACTTGGAAGTGCCGAGGAAAGAGGTGGCCGACTTTCTTCTCACAGTCAAGGAAGAGGAACGCGGGGCAACCCTCGTTCGCGCGATAGAAATCGGAGTTCTCTCTCTTGAGCGTGCCCGGTCCGGTCAGGACCTGCAATTCGTGAGGCGGCAGGTCGAATCGCTTCTTCATCAGGTGCAAGGTGAGGTGACCGCAATTCCGCAGAGGACGCAGGATCTTCTCATCGCCAAGATTGGCACGCAGGAAGGGCAGGTTCTTGAGCCGGTCCAGAGACTCGTTGATGACGTTTCGCAAGCAGCCTCAGAAAAGATCGCCAACGTTCAGCAGATGCTCTCGCAGGAGATCGATCCGACCAAGGAGACGTCGACTCTGGCGAAGGCGCTCCGTACCCTGAAGGATCTCCTGGATCCCAAGCGTTCAGACTCCATCCAGGGCTCCCTGGCGGCAACCATCAGCACGGTGACGACGACCGACGGTGCGTTAGCAAAGGCCGTGAAGTCAGTAGTTGCGGACACGATTGCACCGCTCACGACCCGTATAGACGCTCTGACACTGGAGTTCAGGGGCAAAGCGGCGGAAGAGGAAGCGCTTGCCCAGACTACTGAGAAGGGAGCCCCTTACGAGGACGCTGTGCTGGAGGTGTTGCAGCCATGGGGGCAAGCCATCGGAGCCGAGATTCATCACACGGGCCCAGACAACCGACCAGGGGACATGGTCGTGCGGGTCCCCGACCTACCGTCTGGATCACCGCTGGTCATCGTGGTCGAGGTCCGAGACCGGCAGCAACCTAAGGGACGGAAGGCGATCTCTGAAGACCTAACCGCGGCAATGGCCGAAAGAGGGGCGCAGGCCGCAATCTATCTCAGTCGGTTCCGTGATGGGCTCGCAAAGGAAATCGGCGAATGGGCTGAAGGAGCCTTGGAAAAAGGACCATGGGTTGCCTGTACCGAGGACCATCTCATCACTGCTCTCCGCATGTTGATCGTTCAATCGAAGCTCGCTGCGCGGCGGTCCGAGTCGGTAGCATTGGACACCGCGTTCGTTCTCGCTCAGCTTCAGCGGATTCGAACGAGCCTGGGGCGGATCAAGACGATCAACACCAAGGTCACGTCTGTACGGACGAGTGCCGATGAGATTCAGCAGGAGACCGAACTCCTCCGTGATGAGATCAAGGGTGCGCTCTCCGAGATCGAAGATGCCCTCTGAGCACCGAGCACACCAGGAGACGTGGCCGCGAAAGGCGAGGCTATTGCTGAGGCTAGCGGCCATCAGGCCAAAGTTGGCGGTCACTGACAGATCCGCCCTACGCCGATGCTCTTGATGAGTCTCAGAAGGAGCGAGAGCCCGGACCAGCAGAGCCCCGTTTGGCCGTCCGCCTCTCTGCCAGAGCGCGAGCTTCCCTGTTCCTCCAGGGCCGCTACATGGGCTACATGAGGCGGCTGAAGCCGAGGCAGAAGGCGCAGGTGAGGAAGATCCGGCAACAGAATGGAGTGAGGGTGGCGATTATGAGGGCGAGGGAACTGCTCTGATTCTAAAGGGCCAGGAGGACTCTATCCCGACCAGCCCAGGGAGCTGGCTTCACAGGTACTACATCTTGATGTGCGCCTGCATCAACCTGCTCAAGAAGAAGTGAACTCCAGAATCTGCTGTTGGTCGGTCTGACTGAGGTCGATGAAATGGATGCCCGCCTCGCACGTCCCGTCCGCGTTCCAGCCGACCCGCACCACTTTGCCCTTCACCTTGACTGGGTAGTCGGTCTTCGGAACCGCGAATTCAAGCTCGAGCGCCGAGCCGAGTGGCACCGTCGTATCGCTGAGAAGTAAGAGGCCCGTGCCGCTGAGATTTGTGGCCTTCCCCAGCATCCGGCGATGGTTCAAGTCTCCCGTCACGTTGAAGACGACCCGGACTCGAAGCGCCTTCCGTTCCCGGATCGACAGGATGCGCGCGACGATCGCGAGAAGCTCCTCAGGTTTCCGCGGCTTGACCACGAACTCGGTGCAGCCGGCCTTGAGGCAGCGATCCCGGATCTGCGGGCTGACGCTGGCGCTCATGAGGATGATGGGGGTCAGAGCCAGGGAGGATTCCCGCCGCATCGCTGCGCAGGCCATCGCGCCGTCCATCTGCGGTATATCGAGCTCCAGCAAGATGAGGCGTGGCACCTTCTCTCGCGCCAGCTCCACGGCCGTCTCCCCGTTCTCAGCGGTGAGCACCTCGAAGCCGGCGCGCATGAGGAAGGTCTTTTCGATCTGGAGAAGGGCCTTGAGCTTGTCCGCGATCAAAACGGTGATGGCTGCATTGTCCATGCACCTCGTCAGCTCCGCCTGCCCCTAGAGAGCATCATAGCAGAGGCTCCAAGCGAGACGCACTCCTCCAGACCCGTGGTGTCAACAGCTTAGTCCGCGAACTCGGTCGAAGAGCTCCTCGTCGATCGGGTGCATGTACACGGTCGTCGTAAGCGGGCTCTCGGGCCTACCTGAGCTCCGCACCGGCGGCACTTTCCGCGAAGCTCCGGAAGATGGCATGGAACCGGGGAAGGCCCTCGGTGATAAGGATCGGGCCCGGTTGGAGGCAGTAGGCGGATTTGATCTCGTAGATCCGCCCGTAGCGCACCGCCGGGATACCCTGCCATTCGGGGCGGGAGCGGATGGCCTCCAGCTTGACCTTCTTCCCGCACCAGGATGCGATGATGATGTCGGGCGCTCGTTCCACGACGGCCTCCGGCCGTAGGACACGCTGGGGTGCCGTACGGAGCGGCCTTATCTCGGGGAAGACATCTTCCCCGCCTGCCGCCTCGATCAGTTCACCGACCCAGGCGATGCCCGTGATGAGCGGATCCCCCCACTCTTCGAAGTAGACCCTCGGTCGGCGCGCCCAGCCGCGTGAGGCCTCACGCACCCTATCGAGATCTTTCTGGAGGCCAGCCACCAGCGCCTCGGCCTCCGGGCCCCGGCTCACGATCCTCCCGATCGTGACCATCGTGTCGAAAATTTCTTGCAGGGTGCGTTGATTGGTCAGGAGGACGGGATAGCCCCGCTCACCCAGCACCCGCAGGGCCTCCGCCTGGAGGTCAGAGAAGCCGAGGATGATGTCGGGCTGGAGCGCTTCGATGCGATCGTATCGGATCGTCGTGAAGGCGGAGACGATCGGCTTCTGGCGCGCCTCGCGGGGAACGGTCGTGTAGCCTGACACGCCCACGATGAGGTCGCCGGCACCGAGCCGGTAGAGGACGTCGGCCGTCTCGGCGCTCAAGCAAACGATGCGGCGTGGACCCGACCCCATGTCTATCCCTCCGAACGGACGCGAGCTAGGCCCGAGCCGGCGCAGTCGCAACCGGCTCGCGCAGAGCCGGGAACAGAGTTTGCGCGAGCGCGAACCCCCCGAACAGGGCAAAGGTGTAGAGCGCGTCTCCCGCGAGCGTGTTCCGGAAGAACGGGATCGCCATCACGTAGCAGCGAACAAGACCCTCCAAGGTCCTCGGATAGAGATCCCCCTGAACCCAGACCCCGAAGTTCGTGACCACGAAGAACAATACGGAAGCGGCGATGGCGGCACTCCCGATCCTCAGCGGAGTGCTTCTCTGCCGAACCCACAGGCCAAGGCAGACCGTCAGGGCGAAGCTTCCGTACACGAACGGCAGCACGGGGTGGAAGCCATAGCCCAGCAAGAGATCGCTCAGGAACATGGCGATGAGGGGAACGCCGAAGGCTGAGCGCTTGCTGGTGAAGTAGCACCCGCCGAAGAGGGACATCGCCGCGATGGGAGCGAAGTTCGGCGGGTGGGGCAGCAGGCGTGTCGAGGCTGCGGCCAGCGTGATGGTAAGAAGCGTAAGGAATCGTGGCTTCAACATCGGAGGACTCCTTTCGAAAACCGACGGTTTACGGGCCGATTGGCCGGCCCTGGGCCTGGCCCCTGGGTTCGGCGTCTGGCAGCAGATCGGCAAAGTACCGCGTGTCGCGCTGGACCACTTGGCCAACCTTCACGGGCACGGGCCAGCGGAAGATGGGCCCGTCATAGACGAACGAGTGGAACTCGCCGTTTTCACCGCAGGGGTCTACGCCGTGCGGAAGGTCACGGATCAGATCGGTGTCGATTGGACGACCGGCGAAGTCCATCGTGAGCTTGCTGCCATCGACGCAGGCCAGGTAAGCCCTGAACCCCAAGCCGATGAAGGTCTGGATCAGCTCAGACGTTTCTCGATGCCAGAGGGGGAAAAGCGCCGTCATGCCGACGCCCGCCAGGTTGCGCTCACGGTAGGCGCGCAGATCCGCGAGGAAGATGTCCCCGAACGCGACCCGGCAGATGCCAGCGTCCCTGTACTCCAGCATGGTGCGTTTCATGACCGCCTCATAATGCTCGTTGGTGCAGCGCTCGGGAGGGAGGTACACCTTGTGCAAGGGCACGCCCACCGCCAGCGCCTGTTGTTCCAACAATTCGACCCGCACACCATGATGGCTCACCCGTTCGTAGGTCTCGGCAACTGTGGTGAGCAGAGCCGCCACGTCGAAGTTGCCGGTCTTGCGCAGTTCATAGAGAGCCATCGCGCTGTCCTTGCCGCCGCTCCAGGAGAGGACGGCCTTTTCCCTTGCTACGGTCAAATCACACCTCCTCGCCGCGCGCACAGGACCGTGGTCTGACCGAGCGCCGCGTGATGGGGCTCCCAGCTCACTTGCAGTCCCCCGAAGCTGGCACGCGCGGCTCGTGGGCCGACGAGAGGCCGTAGCCGAAGCCACCGGCGGCGTTCGCGCGCACGGCATAGAAAAAGGCCTCGCCCGGAAGTGGGACGGCGGCATCTTCGAGCCCCCGCGTCGTCAGATCGGTGGAGTCGTTCTCGATGCAGGTGACGACCCCGAGATCGACCATCCCTCCCACGGAGCGCAGCGCTCCGACGCCTCCGCGGACGGCGTCGTACGTGACTCCCGTTCCCAGGAAGTTCCACCGCAGCAGTGTTGGGGAAGGCTGGGCCACCTCCAGCTCGACGATGGGCAGGAAGAAGGGATCTGGGTCTGAGGCAAGAGGGTTTCGGCAGGTTGCTGCCTCCTCGCCGTCCGGAACGCCGTCACCATCAGTGTCGGGTCGCGCGGGGTCCGTATGGTAAAGGAAGGCTTCGGCCTCGTCCGAAAGGCCGTCGCCGTCAGTGTCCAGCTGGCCTAGACCGAGCAGTGGCCTCGCGTGCAGCGCCACGACCGCATCCAGATCGAACCCCTCCGAGGATCCGGGTATGCCGGTTGGGAGGCTGGGATCGGTGATGCGCACGAAGCGCGCATGTGCCAAGCCGACCGTCGCCAGGTCGAAGGCGTCCCCGCCGTGTCCCGAGACCCCGCCCGGCGCGGTGGGGTCGAAGACCAGGGGATCGTCGGGGATGGTGTAGTTGCCAGTGAAGTTCGGCGTGATCCCCGCCAGGCCGATGAGCCGCTGGAGCAGGACCTTGTCCGTGCACCCCGAGCCGACTTGGGAGAGAGCCGCGGTGTTGAAAGGCACCGTCCTGAAGTTCACGCCATCGTCGCTCACGGCCACGATCCCCGGCTCGGCGAAGACGCTGTACGGGCCGGTGGCGCTCTGAGGCACCGCGGTGCAGAAAAAGGGATTCTCGAACACAATGAAGTCGGGGCCGGCCCCGTCCACGATCTCGCTTTCGTCGAACTCGAGGACGATCTCACCGCCTTTGCCGAGCGACATGACCGAGAGCGACCCGGTGGTCGGTGTGGCGTCGCCCGGGGGGCCAAAGACAATCCCCGGTTGCCAGGTGTTGAAAGCGGGAGGGGAGCTGACCGTACCGACCTGGAACGAGGCGATGCGATGAGGGAAGCAGTCGCTGGTGGCGTCGGCCAGGGCAGGTGCGTTCGCGAGGAGCGGCAAAATGGCGAGGACCAGGACGGCCCTGCAACGGACGAGAGCGGTGAGGAAGTGATTCATGGCGACCCCCCACGAGGTACAGGATTCTCGCGACGGATCGCCGGGGAGAACAAAAAACCCCGACCCTTCTCGGGTCGGGGCGTCATCGGTCGGGTACGCCGAAAACCCTCTCCCGCGAGAGGTCCGTCACGACGTTATCGCGGGCAGGTTTCCTGGCTCGCGGCTCTCTACTCGCCGGCCCTTCCCAGAAGCCACGTGGCTCCCAGTGGGATTTCCCGGCTTTCGCTACCGCTCACAGTTGCGGGGCAGCGGGGGACTTGCACCCCCTTCCCTTTTCAACCTCCTCAGAACCACTCCGAGGAGATCGCCCACGACGTGAAATGTCAAGGAACGAAACCGGCCTCTATATACGCCGGGGGGGAAGCCTTGTCAACCGGCGTTTGGACCCTCGGTAGCAGAAGGAGATGGTAGTTCTTCAACGAAGAGCACGGGTGCCCTCCATGGCTTCGCCTGATAGAGGCAGCGCGTCAGCATCGCAGGCCGCGAACTTGCTCGTACATCTCCTGACCGCTCGGGTGGGTGTAGATCGTGGTCGTGAGCGGACTCACATGCCGTGCGAACCTCTGCGCCAGGAACAGGTCCCTCGATCGCCTATACACCGTAGTCACCGCCGACGAACTCCTCCGGCGACCGGAGCGTGTGCTCCCTATCCCACGCGTCCGTCCCGCCGCCTGCCGCCGCCTGGTGCAGCGCGGCGTACGGATAACGTCCGTTTCGAGCCGGCCCGGTCATCTCGTCATGCAGCAGCGTGTATTTCTGGATGAGCTTCCAGGTGCGGGTGCGCGCGTAGTCGTTGTCCTCGCCACGCTCCACCTTGGCTGCGAGGAGGCGCATGTAGGCGCTGACGCTCTCGCCGATCTTGCGGTCCAGCCGCACGATGGTCAGATCGCCCGGCTTCTGCGGTGTCCCGGCTGCGTACCACGCGAGCGCCGCGAGGAAGGCGGCCTGGGGCGGGTCCTTCGGGAGAGCGGGCGTCCGCACGGCCTTTTCCAGGCCGCCGCCGGACGCCAGATCGCGGTACGACGCCACCAGCTCGTTCTCGGTCCAGCGCTTCGTCGCCTGGCCCTGGGCCAGGCCCTCAGCAGGCCCGAAGGCCGCGGCCGCGAGGAGCGCCACGAGCGGCAGATGAAGGTGATTCGGCAGGCGGCGGCGTGTCGCCGCCCGTCCTGAGATCGAGACGGTCTGGGAGTTCATTTCACCTGGTCTCCATGCGAGTTGAATTCGGCAATCGTGGACGAAAGAAGCGCGCTCCCCGTGCGGGCTCGCAATCTTCCGCCGCGGCGAGACTCTCGCACCCATAGCAAGCCGCGAGCCAACGCGCCGCAGAGGCACGCACGTCTCGTCAAGCTGTTGATTTCTGGCTGCTTCGGATACCCAGCGCCGGGTCGCGCGGCTCCTCGCGACGGCCAAGCGAGACCCAGGAATGCATAGGCGCTATGCGACGTGCGCGGATTGTGTGGAGTCTGGCCCGCGACCATCCACACTGTTGCCGGGCAGTTCGGGGTGTTGTAGCATTTGCGGCTCAAACCACTCTAGGGAGGTCATCCGACGATGCGTCACGAAAGCGCTCCGACCCGGACGAAGCTCAGAAGAGGTTCCATCGCACTCACCCTTGCGGCGGCCGGGATTCTCGGCGGCTCGCCGCTGTTCGCCGCCATGGAGACCTACAAGATCGACCCGGTCCACAGCAACGTCGGCTTCTCGATCCGCC
>JACQRS010000404.1 GCA_016206385.1 Candidatus Rokuibacteriota bacterium
CCTCGGAGGATACGCGGACCGCTATCTCGCTTACCAGTGGATGGCCCGCGGGCGCGATGCGGAGGTGAACCACATCGTCGATCACGGGTACGGCCACCTGGCCTACAGCCTCGACCCGCGCCGCACCGCCGTGACCTTCCACGACGCGATGCTCCTGAAGCTCAAGGCACGCGAGCTGCCCATCAACTCATACCCGTGGTTCACGATGCTCGGGCACAGGCTGAGCCTGGGCGCCATCGCCCGCGTCTCCCGCGTCATCACCCCCTCCGAGAGCGCCCGGCGCGACCTGCTGCGCCTTACGAGGTGCCGCCCGGAGCGGGTGCGGGTCGTCCCGCTGGGGGTCTCGGGACACTTCCGCCCCCCGGCAGCCCCGTGTCCCGACCGCGCGCCCGGGGCCGCGGGCCGCCCCGCTCGGATCCTGCACGTCGGCCACTGCGGGCCGTACAAGAATATCGAGACCATCCTCAGGACGATCCCCGCGATCGCCCGGCGTCTCGGGGAGAGGGTCCTCTTCACGAAGGTGGGCGATCCCTTCACACGTCCCCAGAGGGCCCTGATCGCCCGCCTGGGGATCGACGGGCAGGTGGAGCACCTGGGCAAGGTCCCGCTCGAGAGACTGCCGCAGGTATACGCCGGGGCCGATCTCCTCCTGATGCCGTCGTTCGACGAGGGGTTCGGGCTCCCGGCGCTCGAGGCGATGGCGTGCGGGACGCCGGTGGTCGTCTCGGATCGGGGCTCGCTCCCCGAGGTCGTGGGGGACGCCGGGCTGCTGATCCCCCCCGATGACATCGAGGCGCTGGCCGGCGCGGTGGAGCGCGTCCTGACGGATCGCGCCCTCACCGCCGACCTGCGCGGGCGGGGGCTGGAGCGCGCGCGCGCCTTCACCTGGGAGCGCACGGCCCGGGCGACGCTGGAGGTGTATCGCGAGATCCACGCGGAGGCGGGCTGACTCGGCCAAGTGATACCCGGTTTGCCTCAGGACAAGGAATGCCGCAAGGCGCTGGCGAAAGCCGGATTGAATCGCATGCAGGCCTTTCGCTGCGATCACGTCGGCGCGCAGGACGAGACCCCGAACACCGAAGTTACCGCGCGGTCCGCCGGCCGTCATCGCCAGTGTAGTAACCTGGAAATCACGTTGCCGTTGGCGGCAGCCTCCTGTATGCTGTCGCCACGTGAAAACCAGCCGCATCACTTGAGATCGATGAAGAGCAACGTAAGACCCTTTAGAGCATCCGGCGGTCCAGAGACGACTGAATCCGTTCATCTGGACCGCGTCTGTCGATCAGATCCTCGCGAAGGTCTTCAGATATGAGGCAGCTCTGGGGACACTACCCTAGGCTGCAGCAGCGGGGCAGAACCGTCGTGTTGGGAAGAGACGGTCGAATGGGCCAGGTGCTGCGAACCGCCTGGAGGCTGGGCCTCCGGGCCACCTATCCTCTTTGGCTCATCTACCTCGAAGTTGACGGACTCCTGAGCCATCGCCTGAGCATCGCTCACATGAAGCACGATTGGAACGATCGTGCCCGACGGGATGCCCGTCTCTTCGTTGCCCTGGACGCCGGCCAAACGGACGACCAGTACAGGAAGTCGGGCGAACAACAAGTGGCCGATCTGATCGAATCCCGCCTCGACGTCCTGCTTCCCGGCATCGACCCGCAGGATGCCGATGTCCTCGAATTAGGATGCGGAACCGGACGCATGACGCGTCCGATGAGTGGGCTATTCCGCCGAGTGACAGCTCTAGACATATCAGCGGAGATGGTAACCCGCGCCCGCGAGTCACTGAGAGATCATGGCAATGTCTCCTTCGTGGTGGGGAGCGGGATCGACCTCACCGGTCTGCCGGACCACGCGTTTGACCTCGTCGTATCCTTCCTGGTGTTCCAGCATATTCCTGACAAAGCCATCGTCCGCAGCTACTTCAAGGAATCGGCTCGCGTCCTTCGCTCGCAGAGCACTTTTTTCTTCCAGGTCCGGATGCCTCTCGAGCAGGAGCGACACTTGCTTCGGCGGCCCAAGGGCACTTGGATTGGGGCCTTGTATCGGCCAGACGAGGTAGTTGCAGATCTCAGCCAGGCCGGGCTCGACGTCGTGGAGTCCTGGGGCCACGGAACCTCCTCCCTCTTCGTGATCGCACGGAAAGGCAAGTAGGTTGAGAACCTACCCTGGGCGGTACTCACCATGATCAAGCTCATCAAGTCGACCTTCTACAACGAAGCCGACACAAAGAAAGAGCTTGTTGATTTTATTTTGAAGAACGAACAGCTGAGCTTCGGGGCCGAGTGCATGAAGTTCGAAAAGAACTTCGCCGCCTGGCAGGGGAGGAGGGATGCGGTCTTCGTCAACAGCGGGAGCTCCGCCAACCTCGCGCTCGTCCAAGCGCTCCTGAACTTCGGCCGCCTGAAGCCCGGGGACGCCGTCGGCTTCTCGGCGCTGACGTGGTCCACGAACATCATGCCGCTCGTCCAGCTCGGCCTCGTGCCCGTGTCGATCGACGTCACTCTCGAGACGCTCAACGTCTCGAGCGCGACGCTCGCGGCGGCGGTCGACACAACGCCGATCAAGGCGCTGTTCCTGACCAACCTTCTCGGGTTCTGCGACGACATGGACGGCATCCGGCGCCTCTGCCGCGAGCGCGGCATCCTCCTGCTCGAGGACAACTGCGAGGGGCTCGGAACCGTCTACCGAGGGACGAAGCTGGGCAACTTCGGGCTCGCAGCAACCTTCTCGTTCTTCGTCGGCCACCACCTGTCAACGATCGAGGGCGGCGCAATCGCCACCGACGACCTCGAGCTCGCCACCATGCTGCGCATCGTTCGGGCCCACGGCTGGGACCGCAACCTAGCACAAGAGGAGCGGGACGGAATCCGCAGGATCTACCGAGTCGACCCGTTCTACGCCAAGTACACGTTCTACGACCTCGCGTTCAACATCCGGCCTATGGAGATTCAGGCGTTTCTGGGAAACAGCGAACTCCGCCACGCTGACGAAATCGTCAAAAAGCGCGATGAGAATTTCAAGCGGTTCGCCGCCGCCATCTACAGCCAGACCGGCCGGTACCTGCCGATCCGCTTCGACCACCTTGACCTCGTCTCGAACTTCGCCGTGCCGGTCGTGTGCGCATCGGCGAGCATCCGCGACAAACTCGTGACGAGGTGCGAGGGTAGGATTGAGACTCGTCCGATCGTCGGCGGCGACATGACCAGGCAGCCGTTCTTTGTCAAGTACCTGCCCATCGTGCCGAGGGCAACGGGCATGACCAACGCCGCACTCGTGCACCAAAACGGCCTCTACTTCGGCAACAACCCCCAGCTGACCGAAGATGAGATCGAGCAGATGATCGCTCTTTTTTCTTCGTAAGGCATCATGGACGCTCCCGCCGGGCAGGCACAACCAAACGAAGAAGTGGGCCGACGGCCCGCTGTCAGTCGGCGGCCTGTCACCGGCGCGTCGGCGTCGGATCCCGTGTCGCTGTTCACCTCTGCTGTCCGCAGACGAACGGCGTGGCCTGCTGAGAGCTCCTGCCGACGCTCGCACATCGCGTCGAGGCAGAAGGGAGGGGCCTGAACCACCGACCCCGGTCCGGTTCCTGCCCCAGGCCGGGGCATGGACGATGTCCCCTCCCTCTCGCCCCTCCGGCATCGCCCGCGTCGCGCGCGAGAATCGCCGCTCTACCAGCTGGCAGGGGGGCACCACGAGAGATTCCAGCAGGTCTGCGACGAGCGCTACGGTGTGCGAACTACGGGGGGATGGCCCCCGACCTGCTGAAGGTCGATGTCGAGGGAGCCGACCGTCCTTTCCCAGACCACCAGCCAGGTCTCCGTGTCCGGCTCGGCGCTCGGCAGCACCCGGGTGGTCGCCCACCGGAAGCCGTTACTCCGGCGGAGGGACTCGAGAGCGTCCCTGTCGTACTCGCGCTCCATGATCGTGTTGAAGTCGGGCGCGGCGCGCTGCCTGGCGCCGGGCCGATGCTGCACCTCGAAGACCAGCAGGCCGCGGTCGAGCAGGCGGGCGGCCTCGGCCACATAGCTCTCCATCACGGGGCGCGGCAGATGGCGGAACACGGTCCAGGCCACGATCACGTCGGGGGACGCATCCTCGGCGACCCGCAGGCTGGAGCCATCCGCTTCCAGATACGTGACGTTGCGGCGCCGGCTGAGGGCCCTCGCCTGGCGCACCATCTCCCCGGACACGTCGATCCCGACGACGCTGCGGAAGCGTTCCGCCAGGGCCTCGGAGAGGCGCCCGAGCCCGCAGCCGCTCTCCAGGACCGTGTGCGCCGGATCGTACGCCGCACCGAGGGCCTCGAGGATGATCCACGCGTCCCTCACCCCGGAGGCCCAGTAGGCGTCCCACGACGCCGCGTCGAAGGTGGCGGTCATCTCGCGCGGCGCCGCGCGTGCCCGCCGGTCCCAGTCGCGGCGCATCTTCCAGTTCCGGTAGTTGGGGACCAGCCGGAGGAGGAGCGAATTGGCGATCACCTTCGCGTGAGACGCCAGGGTCACACTGCGCTCCTCCCCCCTCCCGCCGCCGTCCGCCCCCGGACGGCGCGCTCCAGGAGCCCCACGAGAGTCCTCACGTGCCCGTCCTGCCCATAGAGCCGCAGGGCCTTCGCCCGCCCCGCCTCCCCCATTCGGTGCGCCAAGTCCCCGTTCTCCAGAAGGCGGTCGATGCGCCCGGCGAGGGCGCGCACGTCCCGGGGCGAAACCAGGAAACCGGTGACGCCATCTTCGAGCCAGTCCGGGATGCCGCCCACGTCGAAGGCGACCACCGGCTTCGCGTGCCCCATCGCCTCCGGCCCCACCATCGCAAAGGGCTCCGGCCAGACGGAGGGGACGACGACGAGGTCGCAGTCGCCGTAGAGAAGGTCCATCTGTTCCCGGCTCCTCCAGCCCACGAAATCGACCCGATCGGCCACGCCCAGTCTCTTGGCCAGGGCGCGTGAGCTACTGACGTCGGGGCCCTCCCCGGCCACGATCAGGCGATAAGGGATGCGGCTGATCCGCGCCGCTTGGAGCAGGTAGCACAGCCCCTTCTGCGGGGTCAGACGGCCGGCGAACAGGACCCGCGGCCCCGGCCGCGGGCCGGGCCCGCCGGAAGGGGGTCCTGCCGGGATCCGGACCGCCGTCGGCAGGACAGCGATTCGGTCGGAGTGGTAGCCGGCCGCGACGAGCCGCTCCCGCATGTCCCGCGAGTCCACCTGCAGCACCTCCACGTTCCGCGCCCATTCCTGCATGCGCCGCATCTGCACGAAGTTCCTCGCCAGCGGCCCCGGACGGCGCGGCTGGCAGCGCTCCAGGAAGGCCTGCACGAAGCAGACCGGGCCGGCGGCGTGGGGACAGACGCGGTCGCTGCGTTGCAGGTGCTTGCTCCCGGCGGGGCAATAGAGGTCGTGGGTGTGCGCGAAGAAAACGACGGGCAGGGCGCGGGCGAGAAGGGTGGCGGCACCCGGCTCCATCGACGTGTGGACGTAGGCGACGTCCGGCCGCTCCCTGTGGAGGACGGCCCGCAGCGCCCGCGCCGCCTGCTCCCCGGGGCGCAGCGCCTTGCTCGTCAATCCGGGGACGTGGTACTCGGGGCGGCCCTCGACGTGGAACAGGTCGAGCCCCGCCCCTCCGTAAACCACGATGCACGCGTGACCGCCCCGCTCGAATGCGGCGGCGAGGTCGTAGATGTGGTTCTCGGCGCCTCCAGCGCGTCCGTACATGCCGACGACCTGGAGGATCCTCACCTGGCACCCTCACGCATCGGCGCCCTCCAGATCCCGGTCTCCCTCAGGCGAGGTGGTGGCTCGGGCCATCACATCCAGGACGTTGCCGTATCCGATCAGGCTCTGCGCCCGAGCCAGCAGCGTGGCGACGGGCTGGCCGAGCGTGTCGAAGATCAGGGTCCTCTTCTTCTTCCGCGTCGCCCCCGGTCCCTGCGCCCCACCTGCCCCATCGGTCCCGGGCGTATCCGCGCCCGCGACCTCCGGCCACGGCAGGCGGCCCGTGAAGAGCCGCATGGCGCAGCTGCGGGCGCTCGAGAGAGTCGTGCCGGGACCGTGCCAGGGATCGTAGGTTGATAGACCGACCACGCGGAACCCTTCCCGTTCCAGCCTTCGCTTCAGGCCGGCCGGTTCGTAGAAGTAGACGTGCTCGGGGAAACTCAGAAGGCTCCAGCACCTCCCCGCCACGTAGCGGTCGAGGCAGCGGAAGTTGGGCACCTGCAGGTGCAGGAACCCGCCGGTCCTGAGGGCGCGCCTCACTGTCCGGATCCAGTCCAGCGGCTCATAGAGGTGTTCCAGCACCATGTAGGCTCCGATCGTCTCGAGCGAGCCCGCCTCGATCGGCAGGGTGGTGAAATCGCCCGTGGACACTTCGATCCCGTGTCGGGACCTGACGAACTCGCGCGTCCGCGAGCCGTACTCGCAGCCCCGCACTTGCCAGCCGCGGCCCCGCATGTATGCGAGGAAGTTGCCGTCGCCGCAGCCGATCTCGAAGAGTTCCCTGCGCCCGGCCGGGACCCGCTCCTCCAGGCGCCGGCGGCGGCATGCGAAAGTCGGGTTCGCCAGCTGGATCGCCAGGTCGCGCTCCTCCAGCACCCTCGGCTGAGACGCGCAGAAAGCGTCGTACATACAATCGAGCCGCTCCGCCGCCACCCGATCGTACAGGCGGGCCGTCGCGCAGTCGGCGCACTGGACGTAGCCCTTCCGGTGCACTCTGAACAGCCTGCGGTGACGGCTCGATCCGCAGAGCCCGCACGCACGTGCGACTTCCCACATCCCACCTGGACCTCTCGGCGACACGGCGTCCAAGGCCCGCGCCTCCCGGATCAATCGACGATCTTGTAGGTCGCCGCGCGCCTCTCCAGGCGCTCCCAGATGCGGGGGGGCGCTTCGCCGCGGACCAGCCCCTCGGCGATGAAGCGCCCCATGTCCACGCAGTGATCGGAGTTGTTGTAGTTGTACATCCCGATCCGCCCGGTCGTCAGCAAGTTGCCCACCCGCTGCAGGGAGCGGCTCACGAGCCGGATCTTGCTCACGTAGTCCAGGTCGTACACGGGATAAAAGTTGCGCGACCGCTTCACCAGGTGGCCCTGGACGTCCTCCTGCCTGATGAACCCGCACTTCACCAGCCCGGCGACGCAGCGGGCCGCCAGGTCGTCGTCGCTCGCCCGCCAGATGTCGTCCCCCTCGGAGCAGGTGAAGTCGCAGCAGATCACGGTGCGGTCGGGCGGCCCGATCTCGGGGCTCATCAGCTTCTGCTCGAAGATGCGGCCGAAGATGAACTCGCGCTCAGGAAAGAAGATCCAGTGGTCCTCGAGCACCCTGGCGACCCTCAGGAAGACATAGACCAGGACGAGATGACGGAACCGCAGGCCGGCGACCGCCCGGGTGAACTCGGGGTCGCCCTCGCCGTAGGCCAGTTTCCCCAGGACCGGCAGGGGGATGGACGAGATCAGGTAGCGGCATGGAAGAGTCAGGGGCCCGCCATTCACCTCGAGCCGCACGGATCGGACGGCGCCGTCGGCGCACTCCAGCTGGCGCGTCCTGGCGTTGACCAGGATCCGCCCGCCGTGGCGGGCGATCTCGTCCGCCATGGCCCGGGGCAGGTCGCCGAACCCCCCGCGCGGATAGTGGAAGAACTCCGCGTCCGTCTCGGAGGACTCCCGCTTCAGGCGGAGGAGCTTCAGGATCAGCTCGGCGGCCCCGGAAGACGGGATGCGCGTACGTGCCATCTCCGGATGGAGCCCCGCAGGGTCGCCCCACACCTTCCAGGCCAGCGGTTCGAAGACGAGCTCGTACACTCCCCTGCCGAAGCGCCGCGCCAGGTACTCGGCGTAGGAGGCCGGCTCGCGACGGGTGACCAGCCCCCGGGCGAGCGCGGCTCCGTAGCTCGTGCCGAGGCGCAGGAAGTGCCGCGGGCCGAGGGCGCGGGCCAGGTTCGTGATCCGGAGGGGGTATTCGAGGAGGTAGCCGTTCAGCCGGACGCGGTTCCGCTTCCGGTGCGTCAGCAGCCGGGCGCCCATCAGACCGCGGAGCTCCTCGAGGACGCCCGGGATCGCCGAGTACATCTTGTGGGGTCCGTGGTCCAGGGTGAAGCCGTCGTGCAGGAAACTCCCGCAGTGCCCGCCGATGACCGGGGCGCTCTCGATCAGGGTCACGTCGAAGCGTCCGGTCCGCGCCAGGAACCAGCCGGCGGCCAGCCCTCCGACCCCGGCGCCCAGGATGACGATCGGCTCGCGCGTCATCGAGACGCTCTCCTCATCATGATGCACCCCGCCGCGTCATGGGCCCGGGCGCCGCGCCAGGATGAGCGTCTGGCCCACCCAGTAGGGGATCTGCAGGCGCTCGATCCGCAGTAGCCTCGCCGCCCCCGACCCGACGGCGTGCGCCCAGGGGACGTAGGGGCGCATGCGATAGAGGATGTATCCCAGCTCCAGCCTCTGGATGTGCGGGCGGCGCTCCAACGGGACGAACCCCGTCTCCGCGAGCAGCCGCGCGACCGTCGCGCCGGTGAAGTAGTAGAGATGCACCGAGAGCAGGAAGACCCACCTGCGGCCCATCAGCCGCGCGATCCAGGAGCCGATGTCCGGGTAGTTGACGACCAGGAGGCCGCCCGGCCTGAGCAGATCGCGGCATTTCAGGAGGGCCGCCTTCGGATCCGGCATGTGCTCCAGGACGTCCCACAGGGTGACCACGTCGAATGCGCCGCGGCCGTTTCCCTCCAGGTCGAACACCGTGCCGGGCCGGATCGGGACCCCGTACCTCGCGCGGCCCCAGTCGCACAGCCAGCGGTTGGGCTCGCAGCCGGCGACCTGCCAGCCGCGCTTCCGGGCCACGTGCAGGAA
>JACQRS010000405.1 GCA_016206385.1 Candidatus Rokuibacteriota bacterium
ACGCCTGGCAGCCGATGCATGCGTCGACGTCCACGACCATGCCCCAGCGGTGCTCCGGGTATTTGAGGTCCGGGTACATGCTGGGCACGTTCGCCTTCTCCGGCACGGCCCCCCTGAGCTCCAGCTCGCGGGCCGTCGCCAACCCCACGTGCTGGGCCAGTTCGCGATCGTCCTGATCAGCGGTGGCCTGGACAAAGGCCAGCGGCCGACGTCCCCCGGTCTTGGAAAGGGTCACCCGCACCGAGAGCCACTGAAGCCCTCCGGAGAGCGCTTCCGGCTCCGCGCCCAGGAGCGCGATGGGGTTGGCTCCGCGCGGCTTGCCACGCTCGGTCGCATAACGGCCGTAGGCCGTGTGACCCTGGCCAATGGGGATCGCCACCGCTCCTGGATGGAGGCTGTCTGAGAGGTAGGCGGGCAGCTCGATGGCGCCGTGCGGCGAGGTCACCTTCACCAGGTCGCCGTCGCTCACCCCGAGCGCCCTTGCCGTCTCCGCCGGCACCTCGACCCAGGCGTCCCAGGCCGCCTGGATCATGGTGTCAGGGGCCTCCTGGAGCCACGGCTTGTTCGCCCCACGCCCGTCGTAGAACCGGAAAGAAGGATAGGTGAGCAACACCGGCCCCTGTCCTTCGCCGTCAAGCTTGGGCGCTTCAGCGACAACCTGAAGCGCTTCCTGCCTGAGCTCAACCTGGAGAGGCGCGATCGTCCTCCAGGCGCCACCCTGGCGGAGCGATTCCTCCCAGAAAACCTCAAAGGGCTTGCCCGGAGCCAGCTCCCTGGACAGCGCTTTCCAGCGCTCCTTGAGATAGTCCTGGAAGCTCTCCCAACGGAGCGGCCCCTTGCCTTCCGGAGCCTGGAGCGCCGCTTTCCCCACGGCCAGGAGCACGTCGCCCACCGCTTTGGCCTCGTAGCCGGGCACCGAACCCATCGTCGGCTGGATCAGCCCGTGCACGCCCTCCCGAGGCGAGTAGTCTCCCCAGGCCTCGAGCCAGTGGACGTCCGGCAGGACCAGGTGCGCCTGGCTCGTGGTCTCGTCGGGCTGGTTGGCGAAGCTGACCACGAGCGGCACCTTCTTCATGGCCTCGGCGAACCCGGCCTGGGCGGGAAGCGCGAAGAGCGGGTTCACGTGGAGCAGGAGGAGCACCTCGACCTCGCCGCGGGCCATCGCTTGAGTCAAGGCGAGCAGCTCCCTGTAGGCGCTGGCCTTGCCGAAGGCCGAGTCGGGGCCGAACCGGACCGTCTTCCCCACGTTCCCGACGGCGTAGTTCAGGAGGTTGATCGCGACCTGCGTGTGAGTGGCATTCCTGCCGCTCACCGCGACTCCGCCGCCGACAGCGAGGCTCGGCTTGGCCTTGGCAAACGTCCGGGCGACGCTCCGGATGGCGTCGGCGGGCACCCCTGACTGCTTTGCGACCGCCTCCAGATCGATCCCTTTGACGAGAGCCTGGAACGGACGGGTATCCAGCCCTCCCGTCGCCAGCCCCTCCTCCAGGATCACGCGGAGCAGCGCGAGGGCCAGGAGCGCTTCGGTCCCCGGCGCGTTCCGGATCCACTCGTCGGCGTTGGCGGCGGTCAGGGAGAGGCGGGGCTGAATGTGGATGAAGGTGCCAGCCTTGCCGTGCTTGAAGGCGTGCATCTGGGCGTACGCGCGGGCGTAGCCGACGGGCGAGAGCCACGTCTCCAGGAAATCCGCCCCGAACGAGAGGAGAACCGCCGCCTCCTCGATCGCGTAGTGGGGAATCGCATCCCGGCCGAAGGCGATCCGGTTGGCCGCGCGAATGGCTTCGTAGGCGAAGGGCTCGTAGGCGATGCGAGGCCGTGCCCCCAGCGCCGCGGTCCATTCATCCATGAGCCGCCCGAGGCTCCCGGTCTCGAGCTGGCTCACCAGGGCGATGCGCTTCCCTTGTCTCCCCTTCACCAGGGCCCCGAGCTTCTCGGCCACGCGCGTTTCGGCTTCCTCCCACTTGCTCGGCCTGAGCGTGCCGCCGGTGTCCCGCACGAGCGGCCCGCGGATGCGATCGGGGTTGTAGAGGTCCTGGAGCGCGGCCTGGCCGCGGATACAGAGCGTGCCCTGGTTGACGGGATGGTCGGGGTTCCCCTCCAGCTTGACGACGCGCCCGTCCCGGTTCCGGGCCATCACGCCGCACCCGGCCGGGCATTCACGGCACACCGTCGAGAACCACGACGCCACGCCGGGGACCAAGTTGTCCGGCGGAACCACGTAAGGGAGGAGCTTCTCGGTGGACCGGCCGCAGCCCGCGGCTGCCGCCGCAGCCGTGCTTCCCGCCACGATCTTGAAAAAGTTGCGGCGATCCATCCCGCTCACCGTCTCTTTCCGAGCGCGGGCTTCGCCCGCGCAACCCTCCCCAGGGGGAGGTACGCTCGCCTCTGGCTCGCGCTCTCCGCCACCTCGCCGATGCGAGGTTGCGTCGTGTGCGGAAGGGGGACGGCGTCCCCCTCCGAGTATCTCAGTGGTGGCAGGTCGTGCATTCCAGGGTCGCCTTCCTCGCGGTGTGGCACTCGACGCACCACCCCATGGTCAGGGGCGTCGATGTCCACGCCAGCCCCACGAGGTTCAGGAGGTCGTTGGCCAGGTTCTGGCCGGTCTTGGCTCCCACCACATCCATCGTCTGGACGGGCCCGTGACAGGTCTGGCAGGCCACGCCGGCCCGGACGTGGGGCTTGTGGGGAAAGTAGACATACTCGGGCACCTTGTAGATACGCACCCACGGGATGGGCTCCTGCTTGGCCAGGTACTCGGCCAGCTTCTTGATCTCGGGCGTGTCCGCTGCCGTGATCTTGTGGCATCCCATGCAGCGCGTCACGGACGGAAGGCCGGCGTACTCCGAGCGACGCGCGTCCGAGTGGCAGTACTGGCAGTCGATCCTGTACTGCCCGGCGTGAAGCTTGTGGCTGAATGCAATCGGCTGGGCAGGACCGGCAGCTCCGGCCTGGGGACCAACGGGTGGCAAGGCGAGAAAGAGGAGGACGGCGAGGAGCACGAGTCCGAGCACGCCGACCCCCGCCTTCGTCCACATCGCTCCGTGCACGCTCCTTGGCCGTGGATCTCTGGGACCGGGAAACGTCGAACGACAGAAAGCCGGAGGGAGGCTCTAACGAATCAACCTTCCTCCAGGAGGCGTTGTGAATCCTATCACCAGGCAAAAAACCAAGTCAATACCGTTCGATGGAAACGCGGCGAGCAGCGCTCAGCCCCCGACCGCCTGAAGGGATTCGGCCGCCGCGCGAGCCGCAGCCTCCATCTCCGCGTCCGAATGGGCGAGGGAGACGAAGGCTGCCTCGAATTGGGACGCGGCGAGAAAGACCCCCCGGGCGAGCATGGCGTGGAAGAACTGCGCGTACCGCCCGGTATCGGCGCGTTTGGCCGAGGCGTAATCGGTCACGGGCCCAGCGGTGAAGAATGGGGTCAGCATGGACCCCATCCGGTTCACGGTGAGGGGAACCCCGGCCTTCCGGGCTCCGACCTCGAGCCCCTCCTGAAGCCGTCGGGCAAGATCCTCGAGCCGCTCATAGATCCCGGGGCGTTCCAGGGCCTTCAGCGTGGCGAGCCCTGCGGCCACCGCCAGCGGATTCCCGGAGAGAGTCCCCGCCTGATAGATGCCTCCGAGCGGCGCCACCTGCTCCATGAGGTCCCGGCGGCCGCCGTAGGCGCCCACGGGGAGCCCGCCACCAATGATTTTCCCGAGGCAGGTCAGGTCCGGGCGCACTCCGTAACGGGCCTGCGCCCCTCCGAGGCCCACGCGGAAGCCGGTGATGACCTCGTCGAAGATCAGGAGCGCGCCGTGCCTGTCGCACAGCTCTCGGAGCCCCGGGAGGAACTCCGGGACCGGCGGAACCACCCCCATGTTCCCGGCCACCGGCTCCACGATGATGGCCGCGACCTCTCGCCCCCGGGCTTCCATGGCGCGCCGGACCGCTTCCAGGTCGTTAAAGGCCACGGTGAGCGTCAGAGCTGCCAGCGAAGCCGGGACTCCGAGGCTGTCGGGGATCGAGAAGGTGGCGGCGCCTGACCCGACCTTGACGAGAAGGCTGTCGGCGTGGCCGTGGTAGCACCCCTCGAACTTGATGATGACCTCCCGTCCCGAGGCGCCCCTGGCCAGCCGGATCGCGCTCATGGCGGCTTCGGTCCCCGAGTTCACCAGCCTGACCATCTCGATTGAGGGAACCGCGCGGGTGATCAGCTCCGCCAGCTCGACCTCTGGCGCGGTGGGCGCGCCGTAGCTGGTGCCACGGCGCACCGCCTCCGTGACAGCCTCCACCACCTGCGGCGGGGCATGGCCGAGGATGAGGGGTCCCCAGGAGCCCAGAAAGTCGATATAGGAGCGGCCGTCCACGTCCCAGATGCGAGCGCCCTCGGCCCGCGCGACGAAGAAGGGGGTTCCGCCCACCGCCCGGAAGGCGCGGACGGGGCTGTTCACGCCCCCGGGGATCAGTGACTGGGCTCGGCTGAAGAGCGATTCCGAGCTGGGCAACGTCACGGCTCGCCGAACGGAAGCGGCAGAAAATCCCGCTCGGTAGGATCCCAACGGAAGGCCCGCGCATCGACGACCTTACAATCCACCACCGACAGGATCAGGTACGTGGCGTCCGGGTAGAGCGGCTCGCCGCGCGGCGCGGCCTGGCGCTTGTCGGTCTCGGAAAAATAGGCGCCGGCATCGATATGCGAGTGGTAGAAGGTCACCACCGCGTAGCCTTCGGACTCGAGTCGCACGAACCTCACCACATCCCGCGGGTCGGCATAGTATGCGGTTCGGGCATCCCGGGGAAACTGGACCGGGTCCTCGGCGTGCTTCTCGTTCTGGATGTTCCGGCAGGGGAAGAGAATGCGATCCTCGCGCGGTCCTGCCTTGGCGAGGATCACCCCGCAGCACTCGTGGGGATACTCGGCCTCGGCCTGGCGGCGGATGCCCGCGAACTCATCCGCGGTGACGATCATTCGCCGCCGGCCAGGGCCGGGATGATGGTGACCTCGTCGCCGTCCTGCAGCGGGGTGGCGAGCCCCTCGAGGGTTTCGATGGCCTCGCTGTTGACGTAGATGTTGACGTGGGGGTGAACCTCGCCCTGCTCGTTTCTCACCAGCCCGCGCAGACCCTGAAAGTCACTCTCCAACCGGTCCAGGAGCTGCCGGACATCGCGCGCCTCGCACTCCACCCGGTCCTTGTTGTTGGTGGCCCGCCGAAACGGCGTCGGGATGTACACCTGCACGGGCATCGCTTGTCACCTCGCTCCTCAGAACGCCATGCTCAGGTAGCGCTCACCGGTGTCGGGCAGCACGGTCACCACCACCTGGTCCGGCCTGAGCCGCTCCGCCACCAGGCACGCGGCGAAGGCGGCCGCGCCCGCCGAGATCCCGACCAGGAGCCCCTCCTCTCGGGTCAGGCGCTTGGCGAACGCCACGGCGTCCTCGTCCCTCACCGTGATGATCTCGTCGATCGCCTTCCGGTTCAGCACCCCGGGCACGAACGAGGCACCGATCCCCTGGATCCCGTGGGGGCGCGCTTTGCCGCCGCCCAACACCGGAGACTTGGCGGGCTCAACCGCGACGATCCGCACTCCCGGGAGCTTCTCCTTGAGGATCTCGCCGACGCCCGTGATGGTCCCGCCCGTGCCGACCCCGGCCACGAAGGCATCCAGCTGGCCGTCGGTGGCCTCCAGGATTTCGCGGACGGTGGTCCGCCTGTGGATCTCGGGGTTGGCAGGGTTCTCAAACTGCTGCGGCATGAAGTAGTCGGGGTGGGCCTTCACCAGCTCACTGGCCGCGTGCACCGCTCCGGTCATTCCCTCGATGGCCGGTGTCAGGTGGAGCTCGGCGCCGAAGCGCGAGAGCAGGCGCTGGCGCTCCACGCTCATGTCGTCGGGCATGGTGAGGATGAGCCGGTACCCCTTCACCGCGGCCACCATGGCCAGACCGATCCCCGTGTTCCCGCTGGTGGGCTCCACGATCGTCGCGCCGGGTCTGAGGAGGCCCCGCTGCTCCGCGTCCTCCACCATCGCCACGGCAATCCGGTCTTTGACGCTCCCCCCCGGGTTCAGGGATTCGAGCTTGGCCAGGATCGTCGCGCCGCCGGGCTTGGGGAGCTTGTTCAGGCGGATCAGCGGCGTGTTTCCAACCAGCTCGATCACCGAGCTTGCGACTTTGGGCCGTGCGAGCGGCGCGTCCTTTCGCTGAGTCATTCCGTGTTCCCTATCGGGGTAGCGGAAATCCGCACAAAAAAAATCAGATGTGGTACATCGGGCGGGCGGCGCTGCGGCGGGCGCTCACGCGCTGGCGGAGGTCGTCGAACGTAACCCGGTCAATGACCTCGGAGACCGCCGCGGAGACCTGCTCCCAGAGCTCGGCCAGGTCCCGCGAATGATCAAGCGACACACCGCGTCCCCGCCTTGTCGCGTCCTCGCGCTCCAACGACCCCTCGATGGTGCGGAGCACCGCACCCACAGTGATCTCCGCGGGCGGCCGCACGAGCTGGTAGCCGCCAGTTGAGCCCCGCTTGGACGTCAGAAAGCCGGCACGCTTCAGGAGCAGGAGCACCTGCTCCAGGTAGCGCTGCGGGATGCCTTGGCGCTCGGCGATCTCCTGGATCGGGATCAGACCCTTCTCGTACTGGAGCGCCAGATCCAGCATGGCCCTGATCGCGTACTCGCCCTTCGCCGAAAGCCGCATCGCCACCTCAACAGACCGGCCTCACTCTACACCAACCTGCCCCGCCCCAGCAACCGAGCATGCCGCCTTCCGGTTCTCCGCCGGCATGGCCCCGACCGGCTCCCATGCTCCTCTCGAATTTCTTGCCGTCATCCACCTGGTGCACTCCTCCCAATGGCTTCTGAGAAAGGTCGGCGTGAAATGCTCAAGCACCTTCCGGACGTGGGGCCGTTCCAGGTACGCGGATGTAATCACGCGTCGGCATGCACGGCCTCCACACCTGCATTCCATTCTCCAGAACGGATCGAGTTCCGTGGTCGAATAGTCGATGAGAATCTCTTCACCCGCGGCGAT
>JACQRS010000409.1 GCA_016206385.1 Candidatus Rokuibacteriota bacterium
CCCGTACTCCGAGCGGTTGGCCCAGGTCAGGGCCTCGTCGAGGCTTCCGACCTCTGCCACCACCAGGAAGGGGACAAACAGCTCATCCCGAAAGAGGCGGTGGTCGAGCCCGAGGCGGTCCACGATGGTGGGGGCCACGAAGTAGCCGTGGGCGCATTCGCCATCGGTCAACCGGCGGCCGCCCACGACGATCCGGCCATCCCGGCGCGCTTCGGCCACCGCCGCCTCGAACGTCGCCACGGCCCGCGCGTTGATCACCGGCCCCGTGAACACTTCCCGTTTGGTCGGGTCCCCGACGCTGAGCGCCTTGGCCTTCTCCACGAGCCGCTCGATGAAGGAGGCGGCCACACGCCGATCCACATACACGCGTGAGCAGGCGCTGCACTTCTGGCCTGACAGGCCGAAGGCCGAGCGCGCGATCCCCTCCACGGCTTTCCCCAGATCCGCGTTTGCGGTGACGATGGCCGGGTTCTTCCCTCCCATCTCAGCGATAAAGGGCCGGAGGCGTGAGGCGACAAAGCGGCGGGCGATGCGCTCCCCGACCTCCCTGGATCCGGTGAAGACCAGGCCTGCCACGTCCGGGTGGTCCACCAGCGCCTGCCCCGCCTCCTCACCGCTCCCTGTCACCAAATTCACGGCCCCGGGAGGAAGCCCGGCCACTTCCAGGAGCTCGACCAGCCTCAACGCCGAGCAGGGGGTATCGCTCGCAGGCTTCAGGACGACGGTGTTTCCCGCCACGAGGGCGCCGCTCGCCATTCCCGCGGCCAGGGCCACCGGGAAGTTGAAGGGAGAGATGACGGCCCACACGCCGCAAGGGCGGAGGAGGCTTTTTGTCTCCTCGTTGGGGGAGACGCGTCCGAGGGGAAGCTCGAAGCCTTGGTGGGCCTCCACCTGGCCGGCGTAGTAGCTCAGGAGGTCAGCCGCCTCGCTGGCGTCTCCCAGCGCCTCGATCCGGCTCTTCCCCGCTTCCAGGCTCATGAGCGCCGCTAGCTCGACGGTGTGGTCGCGGATCCCGTCCGCCGCCTTCCTGATGAGGGCGACCCGCTCCTGCCACCTGAGACGACTCCACTCCCCGTACGCGGCTTGAGCCGCGGCCACCGCGTCGTTGACGTCCTGGATGCTGGCGAGGGAGAAGTGGCCGAGGACCTGGCGGGTGTCAGCAGGGTTGACGTCGGGGAAGGTGCGCGGAGTCTCCCGGCGCTTTCCGCCGATCAGGAGCGGGTGGGTCTGACCGAGCCCCGCCCTGACGCGCGCGAGGCCGGCTTCGTACTGCTGGTGCACCTCCTCCCCGGGAGCGCTGAGGGAGGCATAGGTGATCTTCGCGGGAGCTGCCATGGTGGCTCCTCCGGCGCTAAGGGGACGGGGACGTCCCCCGTCTCACCGGGATCCCTGGTAGTACTGCATCGCCTCCGGGATCCACTGCTCGATCTGCCTGATCCGGGCGCCGTGGGAGGGGTGGGTGGAGAGGAACTCGGGCGGGCTTCTCCGCCCCTGGGCCGCCTGCTCCATCCGCTGCCAGAACGACACCGCCGCCCGCGGATCGTAGCCCGCCTTCGCCATGTAGATGAGCCCCAGGTGGTCCGCCTCTGACTCCTGCGCCCGGCTGAACGGAAGGATCACCCCCACCGCGGCGCCGGCGCCCAGAAGCCCGGTCACCTGCTGGACTGTTCGAGGATCCCTGGTCGCCATGGCCGCCTGGGTGGCGGCGAGCCCCACCTGGACCAGGAGCCCCTGGCTCACGCGCTCACCCCCGTGGCGCGCGGTCGCGTGAGCCACCTCGTGCCCCATGACCGTGGCGAGCCCGGCCTCATCCCGCGTCACCGGCAGGATCCCGGTATAGACAGCCACCTTGCCCCCGGGCAGGGCAAAGGCATTCACCTGCTTCGAGTCTTCGATCACCGTGAACTCCCACCGGTAGTCGAGCCGCCCGGTGGCCCGGGCGATGCGCGTGCCGACCCGGGTGACCAGGTCGTTGAGCCCGGGATCGTGGGAGACCTTGGACTTGGAAAGAATCTCCTGGTAGGCCTGTAGCCCCATCCGCATCTCCTCGAACTCCGGAAGGAGCATGAGCTGGGAACGGCCCGTGATAGGGACGGTCTGGCACGCTGCCGCAACGCCCAGCAAGAGGAGGAAGAGGGTGGAAACCAAGTACAACCGGCACATACCTCAATATCATTTTACACGAGCCGCCGGGCGGATGCCCGCATCGGGGATTCTCGGGGTGCCACCCCGCCCGCGAGATCAGTCGGCGACTTCTCGCCAGCTTCTCAGTGTCAGGAGCCGGCGCGCTGTGCGAGACCGATCCAGCGCCTGGCAGCTGTAGCGGAGCCTGCCGTTCCCGGTGAGGAAACCCTTGCCCGCACCGGGATCGAGGCCCGCGTCGTTGACAACCACTGATCCGTACACACTCTGGCTTCCGCCCCCGAGGAAGCCCAGCGCGGCCCGGCTGCCCGTGACGACGATGAGGCCGCGCCAGAGGAAGTTGCCGCTGATCGTCAGCTCGCCGTCCTCGACGATCAGGATGCCGTAGCCCTCCGTGTTGCCCGAGAGCTGAACGCGCAGGACGGCGGAGGTCGGATCGGGGTTTCCCTTGACGTAGATCACCTTGGGTCGTTCGCGGGTCCCCCAGCACGCTGAGCTCGACCAGCTCGATGCACAGCCGGCCCCGATATCGCCGAAGAAAAGCCCGGCGGGCTCACTGCTCTCGAAGACGACATCGGCCTTCCGGGCCGCCCCGACGAAGGCCTGAACCCGCGAAGGCGTCAGCGCGCCGTCGGCGGCAATGGTGTTGGCGCCCGAGTCAGGCCCGCCCGGATCCTGCCGCTTCCCCTTGACGCTCGCCGGCGGGGAGGATGCCAGCGCGCTCTCGATGATCGCCTCGTTGCTCCCCGGCGCGCTCGCGGGCAGGCCGGAGGAGACGGAGATCCCGAACACGGGAGCGCAGGATCCGGGGGTGCCGTCCGGGCTCGAGTCGTTTCCGTCGATCTCAAAGCTCCCGCTGACGTTGACCGCGGCCCGCCTCCCCGGAAAGGCCAGCGCCGCGGCAACGGGTGGGAGCTCAATCCGCCGCAGCACCGCCTCGAGCGTTCGGCTGCCGTGGCCCGCGTTCCCCACTCCCGTGATGATGAGAAGACTGTTCGTGTCATCGCTCGGGCCGCCGGCGTCCGGCGGCACACCGGTGATCTGCTGGTCTCCCGCCAGGCTGTCGTTCCTGACCCGCACCGTGTAGGTCCCCTCCGATGCCGGACCCCCGGGGAGCGGGGAGTCGGCGATCAGGACAACGCCGCGCCCGGGGTCGGCGCCTTTGAGGAAGGCGTTCCAGTCCAGCGAAGTCCCCAGCGTGTTGAAGGCCCATTCGATCCCGGCCTCGGCAAGGGAGCGCGCCTGCTCGGCAGCGGCGAGGTTTTTGGAAATCAGCGGCTCGAGGGGACTCATCGACAGCAGGAGGAGGGCCAGGGCAGACAGGAGCATCAGAACCATCAGGGTCAGGGGCAGGGCAACGCCCCGCCGATCGGTCGGCCGGCGGCTCACGCGCTAGCGCCACGCGATGAGGGTGGAGAGCGAGACCGCTGTCTCGTCGGCTCCAAGGCCCACGTCCGTGGTGGGGTGGTAGAAGACCGTTACCCTGACCACCTTCGTGTCGGCGGGTACGGGAGGAGAGTCCGCGATTCTCACCTCGCGCCGGTAGGGAGCGTAGCCCGTGATCGCGGCATACGGCTCGGCAGGGAAATTCTCAGCCGTCACGTTGTCGAAGCCCTTCAGCGGGTCCGGGCTCGCTGCGAAGGCCTTGACCTCCTCGAGCCGCTGGAGGGCCAAAAAGACCGCGGTGCTGGACTGGCGAGCCGCGTGCATCGCGCTGAAGGCCACCGGGAAGGTGGAGAGGAGGGCCATCAGCCCGATCGTCAGGATGGCGAGGGCGATCACGATCTCGGCCAGGGTGAAGCCCGCGTCACGATGGAGCGGGTCCGGCCGCCGAGCCATTGGGGAGCGCCGACGCTCAGCGGTTTCTCAGCCTGACCTGGGTCTGCATGGTGACGGCAAGCGTCTCCAGGGGGCGAGCGCCGAGCGACGGATCCGGGCGGACGGTCAACTCGATGATTACTGTGCGGATCCGTTCGGGTGCTCCGGTCGGAACGCCGTCGGGGTCCAGGTAGGTCAATGCCAGGGCTTGAACTCCCTCGATCACCGGCTGGGCGCCGCCTCCCGCGTTCCGCCTGAGCGTCGTGCCCCGGAGAAGGTAGGTGATGCTCTCCCCGTTCACGTCGATCACGCCGTTGCCGTTCAGGTCTTTCTGGATGGTCAGGCTCGTCGCGCTGGGATTCACGATGGCGGGGAAGTCAGCACCCGCGGGATCGAAGCCGGCGGCTCGGATCTCCCGCGCCATGCGCTGGAGCGCGAACCGGGCGCTCTGCTGGGCCTCGATCCTGGCGACCCCGACGAGGTAGCCCTGCTGCGCCTGCTGGAGCAGCCCGAAGGTCGCCAGCACGACCAGCCCCCCCACCGCCAGCGCCAGCAGCAGCTCGACCAGCGCGAACCCTTGTTCCCGCACGAGACACCTCTCCATTTCTGCTGAGCGCCGGGGCATGGAGAGGGTCCGTCGAGGCGACTCCGCTGTCAATGTCCAAAGTCCGATACAGGGCGGAGGCGGCGGACTTGCCGCTGAGCGCGCGCCGCGCTAGGCTACCCGCATCCTACTTGAGCGTTGACGCCGACGGGATGACAGACGCGTTTTCGCGGGAACGATGGGCCTGGCTCTGGGCGGCCGCCAAGGACTTCACGTGGGGACTGGTGGTGTTCGATCTCTATCTGGGAACGATCAAGGAGCGACGGAAGCACGCCGACGTATTTGACCTCTTCGTGCTGGGGCAGTTTGTCGGCGTTCCGATGATGAATGCACTGCTCACGTTGAGGCTCCTTCCGCGTCTCTTCCCGGAGCTAGCATCGTGGCGACGCCGCGTGCTCACCGAACGGGACATCACCGATTTTCTCTGAGCAGCGACCGGCGCGAGGTGCGTCAGAACGTGACGACGCTCCGGGCGACCTCGCCCCGCTCCAGCGCCGCGTAGGCCTCGTTGATCTGCTCGAACGGGTAGCTCCGCGTGAGCAGCTCGTCCAGCTTCAGCTTGCCCGCTCGATAGAGGTCGATCAGCTTCAGGATGTCGAGCCGGGGCCGGCTCGACCCGTAGACCGACCCGGTGAGGACGCGCTCCTCGAAGACGAGGGACATCACCGGCACCGACACCTCCATCGTCATCGGCGTGACGCCGACGATGACCGCCATGCCGCGCTTGGCGAGGCAATCGTACGCCTGGCGCATCGTCGCGGGATGGCCGATCACCTCGAAGGCATAGTCCACGCCCCGTCCGCCCGTGAGGCCCCGGACCTGCTCCACGGGGTTCCCCTTCGACGCGTTGACCGTGTGGGTCGCGCCGAACTGTCTGGCGTACTCGAGCTTGCTGTCCAGCAGGTCCACCGCGACGATCTTCTCGGCTCCGGCGATGGCCGCGCCCTGGACGACGTTCAAGCCCACGCCGCCCGTACCGAAGACCACCACGCTGCTCCCGGGCTTGACCTGGGCGGCGTTGATGGCCGCGCCAACCCCGGTGATCACCGCGCAGCCGAGGAGCGCCGCCCGGTCGAGCGGCAGGTCGTTGGGGATCTTGAGGGCGGACTTCTCCGGCACCACGGTGTACTCGGAGAAGCTCGACACGCCGGCGAAGTGCTTGATCTCCTGGCCGTTCAGCTTGAACCGGCTGCTCCCATCTAGGAGGCGCCCGGTCATCCGGATTTGGGTTCCCGCGGGACAGAGGGCCGGTCGGCCGCCGGTGCAGTACTCGCACTCCCCGCAGGAGAGCCGCCAGAGCGGGATCACGTGATCGCCGGGGCGCACGGACGTCACGCCGGGCCCCACCGCCTCGACGACGCCCGAGCCCTCATGGCCCAGGATCGCGGGCAAGGTTGCGACCAGATGGCCGGTCATCACGTGGAGGTCGCTGTGGCAGACGCCCCCCGCCGCCATCCGGATCAGCACCTCGCCGGCCTGCGGGCTCTGCACCTCGACGTCCCGGATCTCGAGCTTCTGCCCCACCTCGAACAGGACCGCTGCTCTCGCTTTCATGATTTACCTCCTCAAAGTTGACTCTCTCCAGTCTCGTATCGCAGGGACGAGTGCGAAGACGATACCGTTTGAAGCCCAATTTTGGGCTTCCCGCGGGGTCGTTCTCGCGATTATCCCTCAATACTACGGGCTCTGGGGGACCGGCGGCTTCTCCGGCTGAACATAGCCGCACACGGGACAGGTGCGCAGATCGACACTCGCATCGAAACGTTCGATGGCCGCCTTTAGCTCCTTTTCGATGTCAGCGACGTGAGCGGTGACTTCGTGAAGTTGGGCATCGCAGCGGTCGCAGAACCAGAGCAGTGATTCGGTCTGCTCAGGCGGACGTTTGATCTCCACGACCAGACCCCAGGTATCGGCTGGCCGGTGCGGCGAGTGGGGCGTAAACGCCGGCACCAGCAAGAGTTCCCCCTCACGGATGACCTGGTGCTGGCGTGCGCCGTTCTGCATGAACTCAAGGACCATGTCTCCTTTGAGCATGAAGAAGATCTCGTCGGAAGGGTCAACATGAAAGTCGCGTCGAGCATTCGGACCGCGGATGATCATGGCGGTGAACTGGGAATCTTCCCAGATAACCTTATTGCCTACCGGCGGCTCGAAGGTATGACGATTCTCTTCCACCCAGTTCCAAAGGTTAAATGAGATCAGCGACTTCATGACGGCAATCTCCCATCGGTGAAGACGCCCCAAATTGACGCCTCACCCCAGCGCCCTTCATCTCCGCCTCCGCCAGCTCCAGCCAGGGGGAACGAAACTTCTCAGAGGTCACGGCAGGAATCTGGACCATCGGCCTGAAGGGTCAAGAGCGGTCTGACCCTGCGCTTAACGCACCACGATGGCTTCGGGGAGCCCTTCGAAATCGACGTCTCCGGTCACAAGCCTGGCGCCGTAGCGCCTGGCGGTGGCGTAGACGATGGAGTCCGCCATGGCGAGGCCGCGCTCCAGCGAGATATCCGCCGCCTCCAACGCCAGCGACGCGTCAACGGGGACGATCGTGGCCCGGCGCAGGGCCGAGACAGCCTCGAGGGCTCGCTCCTCCGAGAGGTCTCGGCGAATCACCTTGTAAACCTCGTAGATCTCGATTGCGGAGACCAGTAAAGGCTCTCTGCCCTCGAGGTAGGGGGCGAAGCGATCAGCCAGCGGCCGGCTGGCGAGGTACTCGATCCAGCCGCTCGAATCAACCAGGATCAGAGGCGGTCCTTCTTCTCTCGGAGGCCTTCGGGCGCTACTCCTTTGGCCACCCCGCGCAGGGCCCGCATCGGGCGCTCTGGAACGAGGAAGATGACCCCCCCCTTCTCCAGGACCGTGAGCTTCATGCCGGGGCGGAGTCCGAGGCGCTCCCGTGCCCGCCGCGGAAGCACGAGCTGGAACTTGCTCGAGAGTGTCACCGTCTCCATCGCTTTACAATTAACATATCGATCGATGATTGGTAAGTCAACAACTGGGAGCGAGCGCTTCCGCGAGACCCTCGCGCCTCCCGGAGGGCCAAGCCCGCCAAGCCCCAGGTCAGGTCAATCGGCGGTAGGTATAGGGGGCTCCCTGCTCCAGTCGTAAAAGCCCTTGCCGGTCTTCCGGCCGAGGTCTCCCCGCTTGACGCGCGCCTCGAGCGCCTTCGGCGGCAGGTCCTTGGGGTCCTTCGTGACCTCGTACGTTTCCAGCCGCGCGTTATAGCCGATGTCGAGGCCCGAGAAGTCGGCGAGCTTGAACGGCCCCATCGGGTGGTTCAGGCCCAGCTCCACGGCCCGGTCGATGTCGGCGAAGGACGCCACCCCTTCCTCGAGGAGGTAGTACGCCTCGCGCGCGAGTGACCGCAGGATCCGGTTCACCAGGAACCCGGGCAGCTCCTTCCTCAAGATAACGGGCTCGCGGCCGATTTTCCTCGTCAGCGCGGCCACGAGCTGGACAGTCTCTTCGCTCGTCTCCCTGCCCTTGACCACCTCGACGAGCCGCATCACCAGCGGCGGGTAGAACCAGTGCATGTTCGCGCACTGGGCCGGGCGCTTCGTGGCCGGGGCGATCTGCGAGATCATCAGCGTCGAGCTGTTGCTGGCCAGGATCGCATGGGGCCGGCAGAGGCGGTCCAGCTTGGCGAAGCACTCCCGCTTGGGCTCGAGGCGCTCGACGATGGCCTCGATCACGAAGTCGGCATCGCGCGCCGCCTTGGCCAGATCGGGCTCGAGCCTGACGCGCCCCAGGGCCGCCTCCATCGCCTCCTTCGTCATCTGCCCCTTGCTCACGCGCCGGTCCAGGTGGCCGCGGTTTCCCTTCATGGCTTTTTCGAGGATCTCCATCGAGAGGTCGTTCAGCGTGACCTGAACGCCGTGGAGCGCCGACTGCATGGCGATCTGGGAGCCCATCTGGCCGGCGCCAACGACCAGCATGCCCTTGACGTCGTCAACGGTCATCGAAGCCTCCTAGCTGACCGGAGGTCGCTTCCCCGCCCAGGGCTGGGCGCGCTCGAAGCAGGCCGCGGCCCTGAGCACGGTGGCGTCGTCGAAGCGCCGGCCGACGATCTGAAGCCCCACCGGGAGGCCGTCCCGGGTGAAGCCGCACGGCACCGAGGCCGCGGGCTGGCCGGTCATGTTGAACGGATAGGTGAACGGAATCCAGCCGTAGTCGGGGATCGGCCGCCCCGCGATCTCGGTGGGGTTGTCGATTCCCGCCTTGAACGGCGGGCACGCCAGCGTCGGTGTCAGAAGCAGGTCGTACTTGGCGAAGAACTTCCTCACGTGGTCCCAGAACGTCAGCCGGTCAAACCAGGCCTGGACGAATTTGGTGGGCGGCCACTTCAGCGCATCCTCGATGATCCTCACCAGCCCGGCGTCGATGTCCTGGGCCCGCTCCGGCAGGTAGGACGCGAGGCGGGCGGCGATGCCGCCGCAGAAGATCACCTTCCAGGCTTCATAGGGAACGGGCCAGCTCGGATCAACGGCCTCCACCTTGCACCCGAACTCGTTGAAGCGCTTGGCCGCCTTCGCGCACACGGCATGGACCTCGGGGTCCACCGTCGCGTAGCCGAGGGTCCCGCTCCAGGCCACGCGGAGGCCCTTGAGCGTTCCCCTCAGGGCTTTGCTGTAGTCCACGCGTTGGCCCGGCAGCGAGTGCGCATCGCGCTCATCAGGCCCGGCCAGGACCGTGAGCATCAGCGCGGCATCGGCCACAGTCCGGGTCATGGGGCCGGCGTGGGAGAGGCTCCAGGCACCGCTGAACGGATAGACCGGCACCCGGCCGAACGACGGCTTGAGGCCGAAGATTCCGGAGAACGAGGACGGGATCCGGATGGACCCGCCGCCATCGGTGCCCACCGCCAAGGGCGCCATCCCCGCCGCCACTGCCGCGCCGGCACCGCCGCTCGAGCCACCCGGGGTCAGATCCGGGTTCCACGGGTTCCGCGTGATCCCGAACACCAGGTTGTGGGTGGCGCCGATCCAGCCGAACGCGGGGGTGTTGGTCTTCCCCACCATGATCCCGCCGGCGGCCTTGAGCCGCTCCACCACGGGGGCGTCCTCCTCGGGAACATGATCGGCGTAGAGCTTCGAGCCCCAGGTGGTGCGCACCCCCTTCGTGATGACCAGGTCCTTGATGGAGAACGGCACGCCGTGGAGCGGCCCCAGGCGGGCGCCCTTCCGCATGAGCTGCCGCTCGGCGGCCTTGGCCTCGCGCCGGGCCAGGTCAGCGGTCACCGTGCAGTAGGGGTTGAGCTTCGGGTTCAGCCGCTCGATGCGCGCCAGCACCGCATTCACCACCTCGACCGGCGAGACCTTCTTCCGTCTGATCGCCGCCGCCAGCTCGACAGCCGACATCCAGGTCAGCTCATCCTTCGCCATATTCGTGCTCCGATTCAGAGTTGGACTCCGTGCCCTGCGAGCGGCGCGCGGGTGGCACGGCGATGGGGCCCCCCGCCGCGCGCAGCAGGGTGGGTCGGGTGAGTGAGAGCGAGCACGGCCGGGGAGATCGCCGGGACAGGACCCGCGGGCCGCTTCCCGCTAGCCAGTCAGGTGGAACACCACCATCTTCAGCTCGGTCATCTCTTGGAC
>JACQRS010000410.1 GCA_016206385.1 Candidatus Rokuibacteriota bacterium
GAACCGGGCTCCCCCGCGGGGGGAGCCCGTGTGCGCGGCGTCTATGGCGCCGCGCCGATTACCCATACTTTCCCGCCATGAGCCATAAAAAACCCCCACCGAGCTTTCGGTAGGAGTCATCAGCCCCGAGCTGCGGGGCGGTTTAGGCGAACTCCATCGCCTGTCGAGCGATTGTACCAAATACGCTGTGACAATAGACTTCGTAGGGTCGGGAAGTAGGAAACGGCTCGAATAAAACCGTTTTTCGACCTTTAAGCTGCGGGGGATTTGTTCCCCGCCAGGTCCCGTGAGGGACTAACAGTCTTGACAAATGTCGTGACATATATTATCCTGTCCTTAGGGGGTGAGCGCCATGACCAAAACGCTTGAACGCTGGGATAGGACCCTTTCGAAGATTCGCAGGGAGCTGGCTCTCTCGCAGGAGGATCTGGCTCGCGTTTTGGGAGTTAGCACGCGCAACCTCGTTCGCTGGTTGGGCGGCGACGTCGAGAATCCAGGCGAGTCGCACCTTCAGAATATCCAGGCCGTAGAGGCCATCCTGGAAGAGGCCGCCAAGGCGCTCAAGGCCGACAAGGTGGCTCTTTGGTTCAGGACTCCAAACCCGGTCCTGGCCGACCTGCGGCCGCTCGACCTCCTGGGCAGCCGGACAGGCCAGGACCGCGTCAAGGCCCTCCTCGGCAAGATCCGCTGGGGCATCCCCGCGTGAGTCCGGAGTCCAGCCCCGCTCTCGGCAATCTCAAGACCCTTCCCAGGATCCATCTTAAGGCGACGTTCTACCGGATGGTGAGGGCCGAGGACGCCGACGCTATCCTTTCGACGGGTCCCAGCTTCGCCTATGGAGGCCGGTACAATAAGGCGGACGAGTTCGGCGCGCTGTATCTGAGCGAGGCGCCGGCCATCTGTGAACAGGAGAAGCTAAGGCAGGTCGCAAACCGGCCGGAGCTCCTCCCCGCTCAAGTACTCGGCGCCATCGAAGTGGATATCCGGGACGTGCTCGATTTGACGGACGCGGCGAATCAAAGGGCCCTCGGTATTTCCTTCGCTCAGCTCACGGATCCTCTGGATTTGACCCTGCCGCAGGCCGTCGCCGAGGCCGCCAGAGCCCTCGGGATCAACGCCCTGCTCGTTCCGTCTGCGGTTGCGGCCGGAAAGAATCTCGTCGTCTTCGAGGATCGGCTGACTCAGCCGAGCTGCAAGGTCAGGACGGTCAAGACCCAAAAGTGGCAGGCTTAGAGCGGTGACATTTATTGTTCCTGCTTAGGTTTGATTATTCCACGGCCGGCCGCTTTCTCTCTTCCATCCACTTATAGAGCGCCGGAAGGACGACGAGCGTGAGAAGGGTCGCGGTCACGAGGCCGCCGATGACGACGGTCGCCAGCGGCCTCTGCACCTCCGCCCCTATTCCCGTGTTGAGCGCCATCGGGACGAAGCCGAGGCTCGCTACGAGGGCGGTCATCGCCACCGGCCTGAGGCGCACCTGCGATCCTTCCCTGGCGGCCTGGGCGGGGCTCGCGCCCTTCTCGCGGAGCTGGCCGAAGAAGGTGACGAGCACCATGCCGTTGAGGATCGCGATGCCCATGAGCGCGATGAATCCGACCGACGCGGATACGCTCATTGGGATGCCGCGCAGGGCCAGAGCGAACACCCCGCCCGTCACGGCCAGCGGGATCGCCGCGTAGACCAATAGCGCCTGGCGCAGGTTTCCGAACGCCCTCCAGAGGATGAGCAGGATCGCGATCAGAACCGCCGGGACGATCGCCCCCAGCCTGGCGCGGGCCCTCTCGAGGTTGCGGAACTGTCCGCCCCAACTCACGCTGTAGCCGGCGGGCAGTTCCAGTTTCTCGGCCACAGCCCGCCGTGCATCTTCCACGAAGCTGGCGATGTCACGGCCGGAGAGGAAGACCGCGACGGCGGCGTAGCGCTGGCCATAATCGTGCGCGATCGTCGTCACCTCCGCTTTCTCTTGGAAGCGGACGACCTTGCTGAGCGGGATCGTTCCCCCGTCCATGCCCACGGGCAGGGCCTGGATCGTCTCGACGTTCTCCCGGAGTTCCTCCTCGATGCGCAGCACGATGGGGAAGCGCCACTGCTGCTCGTAGAAGCTTCCCACCTCGCGGCCCGCCATTGCGGTCTGCAGGAGCCCGATGACGCGCCGGATGTCGAGGCCGTAGCGGGCGATCGCCCCATAGTCCGGCTTCGCGCTCAGAACAGGGCTCTTTCGAAGGGCGGTCAGAGCGTCCATCTCGACCTCGCCGGCGCCGGGGATCGACTCGATGATGGGAATAGCCTTCTCAATCAGGTCGATGAGCACCGGCAGTTCCTTGCCATAGATCTTCAAGGTAACGTCCGCCCGGCTGCCTTCCAGGATCTCGCTGAAGCGCATCTCGATAGGCTGATTCTCGCTGACCTCCTGGCCCGGAACCTCCCGCTCCAGCGCTTCCTTGATGGCCTCGTAGACCTCCTGCTTCGTCTTGCGCCGGCCGCCTGGGCCCGCCGACCAGCGGGACCGGTCCTTTCTCAGGATGACGAAGGTATCGGAGTACTGTACGCCCATGGGGTCCGTCGCGGACTCGGGCGTCCCGAGGCGCGAGAATACGGACTCGACCTCCGGCACCCCCGCGATCACCCGGTCGCTCCTTTTCTGCATCTCCAACGCGGCGTCGACCCCGATGTCCGCGGCCCGCGTGAGATTGACGACCAGATCCCCCTCGTCCAAGGGCGGCATGAAGTCCATGCCCATTCGCTGGAAGACGGCCGCCGCCCCGGCCAGGAGCAGCAGGGCCGGCGCGACCGCCAGCACGGGCCGCTGGAGACAAGCGTCGAGCACCGGCTGATAGGCGTTGCGCAGCAGCCGATAGACCGCGCGTTCCTCCGCTCCTCCGCCGTGCGGCGCCTTCAGGAACAGGTAGGCCAGCACCGGCATCAGAAGGACGGCGACGAGGAGGGACGCCCCGAGCGCCATGAGCACGGTGAGCGCCATCGGGTGGTAGAGCTTTCCTTCGACGCCTTCGAGGGAGAGGATCGGAACGTAGACGAGCATGATGACCAGCAAGCCGAGCGTCACCGGCCGCACGACTTCGGACGCCGCCTCCTGGACGAGCGCGAGCCGCTCGGCCGGGCCGAGCGTCCCCTTGCGCGCCTCGATGCGCCGCAGCGCGTTCTCGATCATGACCACCGCGCCGTCGACTAGGAGCCCGAAGTCGATGGCCCCCAGGCTCATCAGGCTCGCCGAGACCCCGAGCCAGCGCATCCCGAACGCTCCAAACAGCATGGAGACGGGGATCGCCAGCGAGACGAACAGCGCCGCACGCGCGTTGCCCAGAATGAGAAACAGGACCGCGACCACGAGAGCCGCGCCCTCGGCGAGGTTCTTGGCCACCGTGCGCAGCGTCGCGTCGACCAGAAAGCTCCGCGTGTAGACCGTCTCGACCTCGACGCCCGGCGGCAAGGGCGCGAGTGCCAGCGCGCGGTCCACGTCCAAGGCGACCTGCCGGGAGTTGGCGCCGCTGAGCATCAGCACGATGCCGAGGACGGTCTCTTCCCCCCGGAGCGTCGCGCCTCCGGTCCTCTGCGAGAAGCCCTCGCGCACGTCCGCGACGGCCGAAAGCGGCACCGGCCGGCCGCCTACGTCGAGTTTCACCGGCACGCTCCGGATCTCGTCGAGGCTCTCGAGACGTCCCGAGGCCCGCACGATCACCTGCCGTCCCTTGGGCTGGATGTAGCCGCCTCCCGAGTTTTCTCCCAGGCCCTCCAACCGCTCAAGGAGCTGCTCGATGGAGAGGCCGTGGCGGTCCAGGCGTTCTGGGTGGACCTCGATGTGGATCTCCTTCTTGTAGCCGCCGGTCGAATCCACCTCGGCCACGTTCTTGACCGCGCGCTTGAGGTAGGGGGCGATCACGAAGTCCTGCACGGTGCGCAGGGTCAGGAGGCATTCGCGCTCGGGCTTGGCGGCGAGCTCGGTCCCGGGCTTGGCGCGGACGGCGTACATCAGCACCTCTCCCAGCCCCGTGCTGATGGGAGCAAGCTCCGGCGAGAGGCCTTGCGGCAGTTCGCCTCGCGCGTTCTGGAGCCGCTCGGCCGCCTGTTGACGGGCCCAATAGATGTCGGTTCCCTCTTCGAAGACGACGATGACCTGCGACAGCCCGTACTTCGACAGCGAGCGGACTTCCTTTGCCCTGGCGATCCCGGCCATATCCGACTCGATGGGGAAGCTCACCGTCTTCTCGATCTGCTCCGGGTCCAGCGCGCCGGTCTTGGTGTTGACCATGACCTGGACCGGCGTGATGTCGGGAACGGCATCGATCGGGATGTGCGCCAGCGAGAAGAGACCGGCCCCGGCGCCGAAGGCGAAGAGGATGACGACGGTCGCTCTGTTCGCGAGAGCCCAGGCGAGTATGCGGTCCATGGCGGCCTCCTAGAGCGCCCCGAAGCGCGCCAGCGGATCGGTCTCGCCGGTCGCGGCCAGCAGCTCTGCCGCTGCCGCGGCGAGGCCGAGCTGCGCCTGGAGAATCCGCTCGTAGGTCTCCGAGACGGCGTCGTCGAGCTCAAGGAAAGTGAGCAAGTCGAGCTGTCCCTTGCGGAAACCCTCGTCGGCCTCCTTGAGCTGCGCCATGAGTTCACCAAGCATAGCCTCGGGATACTGCTTCGCGGTCTGGCGAGCGGCTTCGAATTCGACCGCGATGCGGGCGAGGTCCGCCCGGAGCCTCTGCTCCTCGAACGCGAGGAGTCGCTCCTCGGCGGCCTTTCTCCGCCGTGCGCTTCGGATTCCGGAGCGGTTCCGGTTCCATGAGGGGAAGGCCAGGCTGAGTCCGAGGCCGTAATTCTTCTCGGTCTCGGCGGCGCGGGCTTGCTCGTAAGATGCCAGCAGCGAGGGCTCGGGATAGCCTTCTTTGGATGCGAGCGCCGCCTCGATGCCGGCGGCCTGCACGGCCAGCCGCTGGACCCGCAGCTCCGGATTGCCCTCCAAGGCCCTCGCAGACCAATCGGTCGCGTCGATGCTGCCTCCTCCGGTCAGCCAGGGCACGACGAGCTCCGGGTACGCTCCCGGAGCCAGAGGCGCGTACGTCTTGAGCCGTTCCAACGTCGCCTTATACGCAGCCTGGCTTTGGACCGCGGCGGCGACAAGCTGGTGGATATGGTTCTGGACGATGAGACTCTCCGCCTTGCGCTGAGGCGTCGGAAACTCCCTCCCGGCCAGGTAGGACCGCAGGAGCTCGAAGCGCTTCTGGCGCTTAGCGACGAACGCCGCCCTGCGCCGATTGGCCGCGTATTCATACACCGCGCGGATCACTTCAAGCGTCACGCGCAGGCGCGCGGCATCCAGGCTCGCGCCTCGCGTTTCGGCCTCCAAGCCGAACAGGCGGCCGCGCAGGCCCGGCTTGCCGAGGATCGGCAACGGCTGCTCGAAAGCCGCCTCGTAGCGGCCGCCGCTCCGGGAGGCCTCGGTCTTGCGGCCGGCCTCGAGGGCGAGGCTTGGGCCCGGCCAGGCCCGAGCCTGGTTGGCGCCCTCCCGGCTTGCCTGCGCCTGGGTGTCGAGCGAGTCGAGCAGGGGCGAACGCTGCGTCGCGAGCGCGACGAGCTCCTTGAGTTCGATGTGTTGTCCTTCGGATAGGGCGACCTCTTGCGCCGGAGCGAGGGCCCCGGAGGCAAGGAGCAGCGCGGCGGCTCCGAAAAACAGCGTGCGGCGTCGTAGGGCGGACATGGATTCTCCCATTTCATCTATTCAGGCGCGAGGTCACCGGACCGTGCGCGAACCGCTCTCC
>JACQRS010000411.1 GCA_016206385.1 Candidatus Rokuibacteriota bacterium
ACGATCTTCCTGGTCTCGATCAACTGGACGCTGATCACGGTGCGCATCCTGGAGAACATGACCGCGCTCTCTCTCGGCATGGCCGCGGCATTCTCGGTCGTCGTGGTGGTGATCGTGTTCCTCGTGATCGTCCTCATCAGCCTCCTCCTTCGCCGGGTGCGCGCCTCGGGAGCGGTGGAGATGGCGAGCATTCTGGGGGTGTGATGTGAGCGCCGTCGGGATTCGCGTCGAGAGGCTCTCCAAGCGATTCGAGCACCGGGTGAAGGGCCAAGTCTATGCCGTCCGGGACGTGAGCCTGAAGGTCGAGCCGGGCGAGTTTCTCACCCTGCTGGGTCCGTCGGGCTGCGGGAAGACCACGACGCTCAGGATGATCGCCGCCTTCGAGCGACCCGATGCGGGACGGGTCTTCATCGGGGAGGAGGACGTCACGCACTTGATGGCCAACCAGCGCAGCATCGGCTTCGTCTTCCAGAATTACGCCCTGTTTCCGCACCTGTCGGTCTTCGAGAACGTGGCCTACGGTCTGCGCGTCCAAAAGCGCGCCGAGCGCGAGATCGCCCGGGCGGTGGCGGAAGTCCTTGACCTGGTCGGCCTCACCGGCTACGAGCGGCAGCTCCCCCATCAGCTCTCGGGCGGCGAGCAGCAGCGGGTGGCGCTGGCCCGCGCCATCGTCATCCGCCCACGCGTCCTGCTCTTCGACGAGCCTCTCTCGAACCTGGACGCCCGGCTCCGGGTTCACATGCGGGGGGAGTTGCGAGGGTTACAAAAACGGTTGGGGATCACCGCCCTGTACGTCACCCACGATCAGGAAGAAGCCATGGCGATCTCGGACCGGATTGCGGTGATGAACGAGGGCGTGATCGTTCAGGAGGGGACCGCTGAGGACCTCTACCACCGGCCCGCCTCCGAGTTCGTGGCTCAGTTCATCGGTCGGACGAATCTGCTGGCGGGACGGGTGCTCTCCGTCGCGCCGGGCGGCATCGAGTTGGAGGTGGCGGGCCAGCGTCTCCAGATGGCCGGCTCGGACCCGGGGGTACGGTCCGGCGAAGCGGTCCGCCTGGTCATCCGTCCCGAGGCGATCGAGCTTCGCCCCACGACGTCGGGGGACGGGCTTGTCGGGACGATCGAGGGCCGGACGTTCCTGGGAGAGAAGGTGGAGTACCAGGTTCGCGCGGGCACGCACCTGCTGCAGGTCGCCAGTCACGATCCCGCGCAGAAAGGCGCCTTCGCTGTCGGTCAGCGGGTCACCGTCCGTCTCCCCACCGATGGTGTCCATCTGCTGTCGCCCGGATGAACACGATCGCGCTGACCCTGGCGTGGCCCGCCGTTTTGGCGGCTCAGGGGCGGGAGATCCACGGGGCGGACTCGCTGTTCGCGGCGCCCGGGGTAGGGATTGCCTGGGGAGTGCTGCGAGGCGCCACCGATGCACGTGGTGGCGATGGACACGGGGCTATTCTCGCCAATCGGGGATCTTCAGGCGTGTCGCATACGCTCTGGGCTCGAGGAGGAGGAGGCGTTCTCGAACAGGAATCAGGTCTCGCAATTACGCACGGCGCGGCCACCCGCACCCACCGCCTAATAGGCCTTTTGAAAATCCGGCTTTGAGAGCACGTCAATCACCTCGATACGGCTTCCAGACCGTTGAAAGACCACGCGAAGATCCCCCACCGGTAATCGATACAGCTCCTCATATCCTTTCAGCTTCTTCACATGCTTTCCATCCGGGAAGGGATTGCTCTTGAGCCGCTCGCAGCCGTCCACAATCCGCAGCGCCGTCTGCGAGCGCAGGCAACATAAAGCGGATTCTCGGACGTGCCGACCACCGTCGCGGCCGGCGATCCTGCCGGACACAAGCGGGAGAGCATCCCCATGGTACTCATTCCTGATACAGCGCGGATGACGGCGGAGTCAAGCCCGACGTTGGAGACGGGTGTGGCGGGGAATGCCTGCGGTTCGGCGCGGACGACCGGTGCACCGGGGCCAGAGAGCGCGGTGAGGAGATGCCGTCGGAGAGGAAACCACCCGCTTCTTCTCAGGGCGGATCGGGCGGAGCCCTGTCCCGGTCAAAAACTCCATCGTCGACGAGACGACCGCGGTCCCGTGTCCTCCCGCCCGCGCCGATCGAAATCCTCGAGAGAACACCCCTGGGAACGGCACCCCGGCTCAGGGGCACCCCGGCGATGACGGCCACGCGACAGACCGTGACCCTGATGCGCGGCGCCGGCGGAACTCGCCCCGTTCAGGCGGCGCGCTGGTAGCGGTGGTGCAGGCCGCCGACCTGCGGTACGGCCACGATGCGCCCGCGCGACGGGGGCTCGATCTCACGCGGCCGCGGGCTGTTGCCTTCGAGGCTTTGATGCGGGCGCGCCTCGTTGTAGTACCGCTGATAGCCGCGCAGCCGCCTTCGCAGGTGCCGCTCGCCCAGCACCACGACGTGGCCCAGACACTCACGCCGGATCGAGCCGATCACCCGCTCCGCGAACGGGTTCTGCCACGGCGCCTGCGGCGCGATCAGGATCTCCCGCAGGCCCAGCGCCGCGCAGGCACGCGCGAAGACCTGGCCGAACACGCCGTCGCGATCGCGCAGCAGGTATGCCAGCGTCGGGTGCCCGGCGCATGCGGCGCCGATCTGCTCGGCCGCCCAGGCGGCCGTCGGGTGGTCGGTGACGTTCACGTGGAGCAGCGCACGCCGTTCGTGGCGCAGCACCACGAATCCGAAGAGTAATCGAAACGTGAGCGTGGGGACGACGAAGAAGTCGATGGCCATCATGTCGCCCAGATGCGCCGCCAGGAACGCTCGCCACGTGGGCGACAGCCGCGCCGAGGGCCGGCGCATATACTTCCCGATGGTGAGCGCGGAGACGGTGTAGCCCAGGAGCGCCAGCTCGTCCTCGATCCGCCGCCGGCCCCAGGTCGGGTTCTCCCGCGCCATGCGACGGATCAGCTCCTGCAGCTCCCGGGCGATCGCCGGCCGCCCCACGCGACGCCGCCCGCGCGATTGCCACCACCAGTAGAGCCGGAACCCGCGCCGATGCCAGGCCAGCACCGTGGCCGGTTGCACGATGAGCACGCTCGAGCGCCAGCCGGACCAGCACCGCGCGAGCCACGCCCAGAAGATCCGATCCCGCCGGCAGAGCCGGGGCCGCTCGACGGACCGCTGCAGCACCGCGAGCTGATGGCGCAGCGCCGCGTTCTCCAGGGCCACGGTGGCCGCCCCGAGGACCAGGGCGCGGAGGAAGGTCCCGACGCCGAGCAGGAGGATCATGGGCAGCTCCCGAGGACGCAGATCACGAATGAGCTGCGACTCTACCCTGAAGCGGTGCAGCTCATCGTAAACTTGCTCCGCGACGAGTCGAATGGAATTGTTAACCAGGAGAGGATGGTGTGGTTGGCCAACCGGGTCCGGCTCGAATACGAGGGCCTCTATCCGGTCCTTACACTCTCCCTCGTGCTCTTCACGTACGGCGTCACCGCCACGATCGGTGGCAACGGGTTCCTGGCCGTCTACCTCGCCGGACTCGTGATGGGGAACAGCGACTTCATCCACAAGAGAAGTGTTGTCCGCTTCCACGATGGCCTCGCGTGGCTGATGCAGATCGTGATGTTCCTCGCCCTGGGACTGCTCGTGTTCCCGTCGCGGCTCCCCGCCGTCGCCGGCCCCGGCCTGGTCACGGCCGCGCTGCTCATGCTGGTTGCGCGCCCGGTCGGAGTGTTCCTGGTTCTCCTCCCGTCGCGGATGCCCCTGGCCGAGAAGGCGATGATCGCCTGGGTCGGGCTGCGGGGGGCGGTTCCCATCGTCCTCGCCACGTTTCCGCTCCTGAGCGGCGTGCCTGGAGCCGATCACCTGTTCAATCTCGTGTTCTTCGTGGTCCTGACCTCCGTGCTGCTCCAGGGCACATCCATCCCGGCCGTCGCCCGCTGGCTGGGAGTCGACGTCGCGGTGGCGCGGCAGGCGGTGCCGCTCGAGGCCACGGCGGTCGCGAAGGCGAACGCGCCTCTGATGGAGATCCGGATCCCCGTCGGGTCGACGACGGCCGGGAAGCGACTCCTCGAGCTGGGACTGCCGCCCGGCGTCCTCGTCGTGTTGCTGCGGCGCGGGGACCACGTCATCGTCCCCGACGGTGGAACGGCGATCGAGGAAGGCGACGGGGTCGTGCTCCTCGCCGATGAGCGGGCGCACCCCGAGATCCGTCGTGTCGTGGAGGGCCACGATGGCTAGCGAGCGGATCGGCGAAGGGCGGCCTGCTAGCCTGACCTCCGCTGACTCGGTGCGTGATCTGCGGCGGCGCCCCTGGCACGTGCTCGACCACGCCGCGGTCGAATCGCTCCTCGGCGCGAGCGCGCGCGGCCTCGCCCGCGCCGAGGTCGCCGCCCGCCTGGAGCGCCACGGCCCCAACCGCCTCGAGGAGGCCCCGCCGCCGAGCGTCTGGGCGATCCTGCTCCACCAGTTCACGAGCCCGCTCATCTACATCCTGCTGCTCGCTTCCCGCTTCGAGCACGAGCTCGTGGTTGATACGCACCCGCAGCGGCGGAGAGGAACTCGCGGGAGGCACGCTCCTGCTGGAGCCTCTTCAGGATCGCCGCAGTTGAACTCTCGATGTTGCGGCGGTAGGCCGGCACACGGGTCATCAACAGCGCGAGGAAGAGCGAGATCATGCTCCGCTCTGCGTTCGTCAGCACTTCGAGGCGGCGGAGCTTCGCCCACATCGGCGCGACCTGCGCCTCGATCGCGGCAAGCTCGTTCTCAACGGTCGTCGAATCGCGCGTGCCGTCCCCCTTCGGGATGGAGTACCCGTGCTTCTCGACGGCGGCGTCGCGTGGACTGGAGCCGCGGATGTCGCCGCCCTCCTTGTCGTAGACCCAGAGGTACGGCTCGCCTACGCTCCGCGCGATGAAGTTGTAAACGCGGTCCTTTCGGCGGGCGAGCTCATCGTACAGGCGCCATTTGTTGAGCGTCATTGCGTAGCCGTTGTCATCCGTATTGGATTGGCAGCATAGGAGCCTCGAAAGGCAGCTTGCCCTTACTACGGAATCGGCTGCCGATCGGCCGGGGCGTCTACCCCGCCAACGGATGCATGACGTCGATCGTCC
>JACQRS010000043.1 GCA_016206385.1 Candidatus Rokuibacteriota bacterium
ATAGGCGGTGATGGGGAAGACCAGGAGGCAATCGGCGCCGGCCTCCCGGTACTCTTTGCCGTACTTGACCGCCTGAGCTGTGAAGGAGGCGCCCAGCCCGGCGACGATCGGGATCCGCTTGCCGGCCAGCTCCTCCTTGTAGATCCGGATCACCCTGAGCTTTTCCTCGTGCCAGAGGTGGGGACCCTCGCCGGTGTCCACATTGACGGCCACGGCCTTGATCCCCTGGCCCGCGATCCACCGGATGTACTTCCTCAGCTCGCCCTCGTCGATCTCGCCGGTGGCCGTCATCGGCAGCACGGTGGCGGGAATGATGCCCTTGAGATCCAGTCCTGCGCTCATACGTGCCTCCTGTGTGCGCTTACCTTATCGCGCCGGCACGGGCCCGTCAACCTTGCCGGGCGCGGGGCTACCCGGAGTGGGAGAGGAAGTCCATCCTGCCACCGTCCACGGTGAGCACCTGGGCGGTGATGAAGCTGGCTTCGTCGCTGGCCAGGAACAGCGCCGCCGCCGCGACGTCTTCGGGGGCGCCCACGCGGCCGAGCATGGCGCGGCCCGCCATGCTCAGGACCCGGGCGTCGAGCTCCTGAGGGGTTCCGACCGACGTCATGTCGGTCCGGATGAACCCGGGGCAGATCGCGTTGACATTGATGCCGTGGGGCCCCAGCTCCAACGCGAACCGTTTTGTCAACGCGACGATAGAGGCCTTCACCGCCGCGTAGGGGGTGGTGTCGGCCATGGTGGTGCCGAGCGCGGCGATGGAGGCGATGTTGACGATCTTGCCGTAGCGGCGCTTCATCATATGGGGGGCCACGGCCTGCGCGCAGTGGATCATGCCTTTGAGGTTCACGGCGATCATCTCGTCCAGGTTCTCCTCGGCGAGCGTCAGGATGTTCCCCCGGTGGAGGATCCCCGCGTTGTTCACCAGCACATCGATCCTGCCCCACCGGGCGAGAGTCCCCTCCACCATGGCCCGCACCTCGGTCCTGCTGGCCACGTCGGCCCGGATCGCGACGGCCTGGGCCCCGGCCTTCTGAATATCATCGACCAGCCGCTGGGCCTGCTCGTGGGCTTTTGAGTAGTTGACCACCACGGCGGCGCCCTGCCGGGCAAACGCCAGCGCCGTCGCCCTGCCGATGCCGCGCGAGGCCCCGGTCACCAGCGTCACCTTGCCGTCGAGCCGTCCACGCATGACGCTCCGATCATAACTCATGTCCGGGCGAGAGGGCACGCCGCCCGGGTTGACCACCGGTCGCGGGTGAGGTATTCAATTCGAGGCATGAAGATCGCCCTCTGCAACGAAGTGCTCCGCGAGCTCCCGTTCGCCGCCCAGTGCGACTACGCCGCGGCGCTCGGCTATGACGGCCTCGAGCTGGCCCCGTTCACCCTGAGCGACAACCCCCATCTCCTGGCAGCCGCCGAGCGCGCGAGGATCCGGCGCGCCGCCGCGGATGCCGGGATCGAGATCATCGGGCTCCACTGGCTTCTCGTGACACCGAAGGGCCTGTCCATCACGAGCCCGGATCGCGCCGTCAGGGATCGAACGGTGGAGGTCATGCGCCGCCTGATCGGGCTGGGCGCTGACCTCGGCGGCAAGGTGCTTGTCCACGGCTCACCCGCCCAACGCCAGGTCGAAGCCGGGGACGTCCAGGGCGCCTGGGCCCGAGCGCGCGACAGCTTCGCCGCCATTGTCGCCGATGTTGAGGCGACCGGCGTCCTCTACTGCATCGAGCCGCTCGCGCGGCAGGCCACCAACTTTATCAACACGGTGGCCGAGGCGGTCGAGCTGGTCAAAGCCATCGGCAGTCCCGGCTTCCGCACGATGATCGACACCGGTGCCGCCGGCCTGACAGAGGACATCCCGATCGCTGACCTCCTCGATCGCTGGCTCCCCACCGGCATGATTGGCCACATCCAGGTCAGCGACACGAACCGGCGCGGTCCCGGCCAGGGAGATAACAAGTTCGCACCCGTCTTCGCGGCCCTCGTCAGGCACGGCTATGCCGGCGCGGTGTCGGTGGAGCCGTTCGACTATCGTCCCGACGGCCCGGCGGCAGCGGCACGCGCCATCGGCTACATCCGCGGCATCCTGGAGGCGCTCGCGTGACGGCGGTAGCGGTGGCGCCGCGGCTTCGGGTCAGCGAGATCCGCCTCTACGAGCGTGAGGTCAGGCTGCGGATGCCGTTCCGCTACGGCGTGGTCACCCTGACCCGGGCGCCCCAGGCGTTCGTCCGGGTTCGCGTCGCGCTCCAGAACGGGCGCGAGGGCTGGGGCATGGCAGCGGAGATGCTCGCCCCCAAGTGGTTCGACAAGAACCTGGCTCTCACCGACGGGGAGAACTTTGAGCAGCTCAGGACCTCGCTGCGTCTGGCGTGTGGCCTGTACACCCAAGACCGGCGCCCCCGCACAGCGTGGGAGCTGTTCGCCCAGAATTACCGGGCTCAGGTGGCGATCTGCGCGGGGAAGGATCTGAACTCCCTGATCGCGGGCTTCGGCCCTGCCCTCCTGGATCGGGCCGTGCTGGATGCGCTCTGCCGGCTCCATGCGGTGTCGTTCTATGACGCCGTGAGGGCCAACCTGTCGGGGATCAGGCCGGCGGATCTCGTGGCCGAGCTTGCCGGGTTCGACATGGATGGGTTTCTCTCCTGGCTGCGTCACGGAGCGAGGATCCACGCGCGTCACACGGTCGGCCTGGTTGATCCGATCACGGCGGCCGATCAGGCTGAGGGCGCCCGGGTAGGGGACGGGCTGCCCGAGACCCTGGAGGAAGTGGTTTCCGTCTATGGCCATACCTATTTCAAGCTGAAGGTGAGCGGCGCCGTCGGGAAAGACATAGCCCGGCTGAGCGAGATCGCGGCTGTCCTGGATCGGAGCCGGCGAGCATACTACGCGACCCTGGATGGGAACGAGCAGTACAG
>JACQRS010000040.1 GCA_016206385.1 Candidatus Rokuibacteriota bacterium
GAAGAATCGCTGGCTCTTCGACGTCCTGCGCCGCCTCGACGAGCTTCCCGAGGTCGGGGAAGAGCTGTCGGCGGAAGGGGTGGTGGCCATCCAGCGGGTGGTCAAGGACCTCGAGCGCTTCATGGAGCTGGCGCGGGAGCTGCCCACGGGCGAGCTCCTCTACCAGTTCCTCGCCCACACGGGGTGGCTCGCTCGGATGTCCAAGGCCGCGACGGCCCGTGAGGAGGCCGAGGTCCAGAACGTCTCGAAGTTTTTCCGCCGGATCCAGGACGCCTCGAAGGTTCTCCGCTACGACAATGTCCGCGAGTTCGTGAACCACCTGGACGCCCTGATCGAGGCCGGCGAGGATCCGGCCGTGGCCGAGGCGGAAGTGGATGTCCCCGCGGTTCACGTCCTCACCGTGCACAAGGCCAAGGGGCTCGAGTTCCCGGTGGTCTTCGTCGTCGGACTGGTGCAGAACCGCTTTCCCTGGCCCACGCGGCGCGAGCCGTTGGAGCTGCCTGACGAGCTGGTCAAGGACACGCTCCCCTCCGGCGACTTCCACCTCCAGGAGGAGCGGCGGCTCTTCTACGTGGCGATGACGCGCGCCCGGCGCCAGCTCTCTCTCACCTCCGCGCGCGACTACGGCGGCGCCCGCGAGCGGAAGGTGAGCCAGTTCGTGCTGGAGGCCCTCGATCTCCCGAAGGGCGCGGCGCGCCCGTTCAAGACCCGAGCCATCGAGGAAATCCAGCGCTGTGCCCCGCCGGCCGAGGCTGAGGTCGGGGCTGCGCCGGCCCTTGCGCCCGACGACCCCCTCGAGGTGAGCCACAACAAGGTGGACGACTACCAGACCTGCCCCCTCAAGTACAAGTACATCCATGTGCTCCGCGTGCCGATCCTCCACCACCACGCGGTGGTCTACGGCTACACGCTCCACCGGGTCGTCGAGCACTACCTCCGGCGCCGCGCCGCCGGCCTCTACACCCCCCTGGAGGATCTCCTCGCCGTCTTCGAGCGCGAGTGGCGGAACGAGGGGTTTCTGACGTGGGAGCACGAGGAGGCGCGGAAGCAGACGGGCCGGGCGGCCGTCACCCGGTTCTGGCACGAGCAGGAAGCCTCGGGGGACAAGCCCACCTATGTGGAGCGGGAGTTCGGCTTCAACCTGGGGCCGGACCACGTGCGCGGGCGCTGGGACCGGGTGGACGAGCGGGATGAGGGGCCGATCATTATTGACTACAAATCCTCTGACATCCGGGAGCAGAAGAAGGCTGACGAGCGGGCGCGCGAGAGCCTCCAGCTCAAGATCTACGCGCTGGCCTGGAAGGAGATGTTCGGCCGGCTTCCGGCGCGGGTGGAGCTCAGGTTCCTCGAGTCGGGACTGGTGGGCCGCCACACGCCGACGGGGGAGGACGTGGCCGAGGCCGTGGAGGCCATCAAGGCGTCTGCTGTGGGGATCCGTGCCCGGCACTTCGAGGCCACCCCTTCGTACCAGGCCTGTCGCTTCTGCGCCTACAACCAGATCTGCCCGTTCACCGCGACCGGGGAGTAGGGACGGTGAGAGTGGAGTCGGATGAAGAAGCGCACGAGCGAACCTTGGATTCCCGCTGACCGCTACGGTCGTATGCTCCCCGCCTTCATGGCGAATCTTCTGGTGCGGGACGTACGCAAGTCGGTCAGCTTCTATGAGACGGTGTTGGGCGCAACTACCCACTACGCCGACCCGGACTTCGCGGCGCTGAAGGTGGGTGGCGTAGAGCTGATGCTCCACGCCGACCACACCTACGACAAGCACCCGTGGTACCCGCGCCTGACCGGCGGAGAGCGTCGCGGCGTCGGTGCCGAGCTGCGCCTCTTCGGAGTGGACCCCGACACTGTCGAGGCGCGGGCGCGTGAGGCTGGTGCGATCATCGTCCAGCCAGCCACTACCAAGGGGCATGGTTGGCGCGAGGTGATGGTAGAGGACCCGGATGGCTACGTGTGGGCAGTCGGCGTTCCGACGCCAGCCAGTTCCTGAGGGATGAGCCGCCACGCGAGTCCGCCTCCGATTCCCGACGTGCCGCCCCCGCCCGAGCCCACCTTTGCCGAACGGGCCCGGACGCTCGTCTACCTGGGGCGCACCGGCACGCTCTCCACGCTCTCGGTGAAGCACCCGGGGCACCCGTTCGGCTCCCTGATGCCGTACGCGCTGGATGAGCAGGGGCATCCGCTCTGTTTGATCAGCACCCTCGCGATGCACACACAGAATCTCCAGGCCGACCGGCGCGCCAGCCTGCTGGTCACCCAGCACGGGTGGGCGGGTGATCCGCTGGCGGCGGGCCGCGTCACGCTGATGGGAGAGGTCTGGCGGGTACCAGAGGCAGAGCGCGCGGCGACGAGAGAGAGATACCTGGCCCGCCATCCGAACGCGGGCTACTGGGTGGACTTTGAGGACTTTAGCTTCCACCGGCTGGAGGTGACGGACGTCTATTTCGTGGGCGGCTTTGCCGCGATGGACTGGGTCTCGGCCGAGGAGTATCGGGCGGCGCGCCCGGACCCGCTGGCCGACGTGGCGGCGGGGATCATCGAGCACATGAACCGCGATCACCCCGATGCCCTTCTCTCGTTGGCCCAGGTCCTGGCCCGCGCGCCCGCCGATGAGGCGTCCATGGTGTCAGTGGACCGGCTGGGCTTCAAGCTCAGGATCCGGAGCGGCCAGCGGCTTCACAGCGTGCGCCTCCCGTTCCCCCGCGCGGTCCGGACGGCCGAGGAGGCTCGCGGGGCCCTCATCGAGATGCTCAGCGAGGCGCGCCAGCGCGTTACCCGCTAACCGAGTCATGGCGCACGACCCGCCACTGCCCAACGTGTTTAGAGGGGAGTTTCAGGATCTGGAGGAGCTCCGCTACACCGGGCCCGGGACCGTGTACCACAACTGCTTCGGATGCGGCCCCCAGCATCCCGTCGGGCTCAGGGTGCGCTACTTCAAGACAGATGAGGGTGTGGTGTCGCCAATCGTCATTCCGGAGAGGTTTGAGGGGCCACCGGGAGTCGCTCACGGGGGGATCGTCGCGGGTTATTTAGACGAGATCCTTGCCGGCGCAGCTGTGCGGCACGCCGGGCGGCTCTACGTCACCGGGGAGTTGACAGTCCGCTACATGAAGCCCGTCCCGATCGTGGCGCCCCTCCTAGGGAGGGGGCGCGTCGTGCAGGACCACGGGAAGTACCTGGACCTGGAGGGGACGCTGGAGGAGTACCAAAGCCGCACCTTGCTGGCGGTGGCCCGCGGCCGGTTCCTGCCCATCCGCCCCAACGAAGCCTGACGCGACCCCGACTACCGCTGGCCCAGGATCGCCCGTTCGAGCCGCTGAAACCGCCGCCGGAGGGGATCGAGCCCCTCGGGATGGGTGAGGATGTAGAGCTGGTTCCGGCGGATCGCTATGACCACCTGCTCGGCGACTTCCTCGGGCGTGAGCGTCCTGCCCATGAGCTGTACCGGCTCACTCCGGGGTTGACGGCCCGGGTTCCGCAAGGCGTCCGGCCGGTTCCGCTCGCTCTCGCGGATCCGCGTCGTCACGCCGATCGGGCAGAGCACCGAGACCCCGATGTTGTACGGCCGGAGATCCTTCGCCAGGGTCTCGGACAGCCCCACGACCGCATACTTGGTGGTGCTGTAGACGCCTAAGCCCTGACTGGCCACGAGGCCGGCCATGGAGGCGGTGTTGACGATGTGTCCTTCCTCTCCCTGGGCGATCATGCGCGGGAGGAACGCCAGGAGGCCGTGGATCACGCCCCAGAGGTTGACGCCAATGACCCACTGCCAGTCGCGGTATGTGGCAGCCTCGAGGCCGCCCCACACCGCGACGCCGGCGTTGTTGCAGAGGATGTGCACGGCTCCGAAGGCGCCCCAAGCCCGGTCGGCCAGGCTCTGGACCTGCTCGAGGGAGGAGACGTCAGTCCTGACGGCGACGGCCTCGCCGCCGCGGGCCTTGATGGCGTCGGCCACCGCGCTCATTCCCGCCTCGTCCACGTCGGCCAGAACGAGCCTGGCCCCTTCCCGTGACAGGGCCAGCGCCAGGGCCCGGCCAATGCCGCTCGCGCCCCCGGTGACGACCGCTACGCGATCCTTGAAGGTTTCCAACGTGACGCCAGTCTCAGGCCACCCCGAGCGGGGTGTCAAGGGCATGGTGGTGATGACCCGTGCTATCCTTGGGGCCCCCTGTTCCAGCACGACCGGATGGGGTAGACTCTCGCGGCGGAGGGCGCTATGGACGAGGGCGCGGGGACACTGGGCTTCACGGTGATCGAGGGGTGGGGAAAGCTGCCGCCCGGCTACCGCTACGTGGAGGCGGCCGGCGTCGCGGTGGACGGGAAGGACAACGCCTACGTCTTCTGCCGGGGGGAACACCCGGTTATCGTCTTCGACCGGGACGGAAATTTCCTCCGCTCCTGGGGTGAGGGGCTGGTCTCGCGGGCCCACGGCATCACCATCGGGCCGGACGACGAGGTCTGGCTGACCGACGACGGCAACCACACCATCCGCAAGTTCACCCCCGAGGGGAAGCTCCTCCTGACCATCGGGGATCCGGACAAGCCGGCCACGCTCCAAAGCGGGAAGCCGTTCAACCGGCCCACCCACGTGGCCCTCTGCCCCCGCAGCGGGGACATCTACATCTCCGACGGCTACGGCAACTCGCGGGTCCACAAGTACGACCCGCGGGGTCGGCACCTCTTCTCCTGGGGGGAGCCCGGGACCGAGCCCGGCTGCTTCAACGTCCCGCACAACATCGCCACCGACGCCGAGGGCCTGGTGTATGTGGCCGACCGGGAGAACCACAGGGTCCAGATCTTCGATGGCCGGGGACAGTACCTCGCCCAGTGGAACAACCTCCACCGACCATGCGGGCTCTTGGCCGACGCGCGGAACGAGCGGTATTTCTACGTGGGCGAGCTCGGGACGAGCCTGGCGGTCAACGCGTCGGTTCCCAACCTCGGCAACCGGGTGAGCGTTCTCTCGCTGAAGGCGGAGCTGGTCGCCCGCGTCGGAGACCGGTTCGGCGGCGAGAAACCCGGCCAGTTCGTCGCTCCCCACGGCGTCGCGACCGACTCGCGGGGCGACCTGTACGTGGCCGAGGTCGCCTACACGTTCAAGGGTCGCCAGGAGAACCCGCCGCGCGAGATCCGGTCGCTGCAGAAGTTCGCCCGTCAATCCACCCACACACGCTAGGGAGGGTCCTATGGCAGAGACGATCAAGCTGGTCGACTACTTCTACACCGAGACCCCCGACAAGCCGGGCGAGGCCGCCCGGGCGCTGAACCAGCTCAGGGAGTCGAGGATCAACCTCCTTGCCTTCTCGGGCTTCCCCAAGGGCAAGCGCTCCCAGCTCGACTTCATCCCGGAGGACCCGGCGGCGTTCAAGGCGGTCGCAAAGCAGGCCAGGTGGAAGCTCAAGGGGCCGAAGAAGGGCTTCCTCATTCAAGGCGACGATCGCATCGGCGCCCTGGCTGACGTCCTGAGCAAGCTGGCGACGGCCAAGATCAACATCACCGCCACTGACGCGGTCTGTGCCGGGGCCAATCGCTATGGCGTGATCCTCTGGGTGAAGCCGCGGGACGTCAAGCGTGCCGCCAAGGCGTTGGGGATCGTCGCGGCAGCCCCGAGCGCTCCGCCGCCACCCGGCCCCGGCGGTGGAATGTACGCGCCCGCGTCCAGACCTGCACGGATGTAACCCGCTCGTCTCGCATGGGTAGCGGGAGTCATGCAGCAGATCATCACGTTCACCACTTCCAAGCGGCTCGAGCTGATCGACATCACCCGGCAGGTCGCCTCAACCGTGGCGGCCTCGAAGGTCAAAGACGGGCTCTGCACCGTGTTCGCGCGCCACGCGACGGCCGCGATCATCATCAACGAGAACGCCGATCCCGGATTCCGCCAGGACGTGCTGAGCCTCCTCGACAAGCTGATCCCCGAGGGCGTGTGGGAACACGACAAGGTGGATGACAACGGGGCGGCCCACCTCAAGGCGACCCTGCTCGGGCCGTCCCAGGTCATCCCCGTCAAAGACGGCGGGCTCCTGCTCGGCACGTGGCAGGGGATCACGCTGGTGGAGCTGGATGGGCCGCGGATGCGGGAGATCGTGGTGGATGTCCGCCCGTAGCGCGCTGGGGTCTGATGGCCGAGCTGCCCGAGCTGGAGGTGTACGCCGAGACGCTCCGCCCGCTCCTCACGGGGCGGAGCGTCACCGCCGTCGAGGTTCATCACCCGCGGGTGGTCAGGGGACAGTCGGCGGAGCCATTCACTGCCAGGCTGGTCGGCCAGCGGATCAAGGACGTGGTGCGCCGGGGGAAAACCCTGGCGGTTCTCCTGGGCAGTGGAGACCGGCTGGACGTCCACCTGATGCTCGCGGGGGAGATCTACTACTTCGGTCCGGGGCCACGGGGGTCGGTTCCCCAGCCTGTCCTCACGCTGAGCCTCGACGACAGCTCTGCGCTCATCTTTTCGGACGAGCACTTCGACCCGATGAAGCCCCGCGACCCGAAAATGTGGGCGGGGCTGAACAGGAAGGAGCGGATCGGCCTCGACCCCCTCGATCCCGCCTTCACTCCTGACGCGCTGGCGGCCCTCTGCCGGCGGAACAAGGTCCTTCCCGTTAAAGCCTTGCTCTGCGATCAGCGGTTGATCGGAGGCCTCGGGAACGCCTACGCCGATGAGATTCTCTGGGGGGCGCGGATTCGGCCGCGTCGGGCCGCCTCCCTCATGACCGCGGAGGAGGTGTCGCGCCTCCACGCGGCCATCACCGCCGTCCTCGCCGCCGCGATCGGGCACCTCCGAGGCCTCACGAAGGGTGCGCCGGCAGGCGAACCCCGACGGGAGTTCTTCAAGGTGCACCACCGGAGCGGTAAGCCGTGCCCGCGCTGCGGGGGAAAGATCGCCTTCGAGGAGTTCAGAGAGCGTCCCACCAACTGGTGCCCCGCCTGTCAGCAGTGAGTGACCCGGCGGGGCGCACGCCCGGGCGTTTCAGCCGATGGAGCGGCGTGATACACTGGCTCGGCGGCTTGCGCCGTCGGCGAAATCGAGAGGAGGAGGCACATGTTAGAGGAGAAAGTGATTGCGAGCTGGCGCTACAAGAAGGGCGTCCTGGATACTAAATCGGCCTCGCTCTGCTACCTGGCCGCGAACCTGGCAGCCGGAAACACCC
>JACQRS010000041.1 GCA_016206385.1 Candidatus Rokuibacteriota bacterium
AGTTCAACGCGATCATCCAGAGGTCCTCCTATCAGGAGCTTGTGAAAACCATGAGAGCGAAGCGGGACGAGCGCCCCGCCGCCGGCGGGCTCGCCCGGCCTCCCGAGCCTGCGGTCGCGGCGCCGCGCCCCGAGGATCCGCGCCTGCCCGCAGCGCGGCGTCAGGCCCCGTAGCCCCGCGCTCCAACCCCGACGTGGTCGGGTGGTTTCTGGAGGCGGCCAAGGAATACGGCCGCTACGAGGGAATCCTTGCGTACAGGAGAAACCTCCATGAACCGGATCGGACGGAAGGAAGAGATTCGCGTGGCCGGGATGCCGGAGCCGATCAGCCACTACACTCACGTGGTGAAGGTCGGCCCGCTCGTCTTCATCTCAGGCTGTGTGGCCTCTAACGAGCAAGGGCGGACCGTGGGTGGGAGCGACGTGGTGGCTCAGGCGCGACAGGTCCACGAGAACCTGAAGAAGTGCCTGGCCGCCGCGGGCGCTACCTTCGCGGACATCTGCAAAGTCACGGTGTTTTTGAAGAACGTGGCGGACCGGGAGAAGGTGAACACGGTGAGGAAAGAGTACTTCGGCCCGAGCCGGCCCGCCAGTACCCTGGTGGAGATCTCGCGCCTCGTTCGCGACGACCTGCTCGTCGAGATCGACGCGATCGCGGTCTTGCCGGGATAAAAAGGGGGCGGCCGAGACCACCCCGCTGTCATAGAATCGAAGTCGGCTAAACTGCCCCGCCCGACCGCGGCGCCTGCACTTCGTCCGGCCGCACGGGCGCCTGAACCTCGTCGCGAATCTCCAGCGCCGCGAAGACAGGCGAGGTCAACAGCAGCACCACCAGGCTCATCGAAAGCACTCGAATCATCGTCGTCCATCCTCCTTCCGTGTTACGGCACGTTTACCGGAGCGAACGCTCTGTCCGAGCGTCGGAACTAGAAGGTTATTACCGGGCTCGTGTGAGGAAGCTCACTCGTAAACTCGGTCGTGGTGGGAACTCCGGACTCGGCGCTCTTGCGAGGTGCTTGCGCATCTCGCTGAAGCGGACCGTGGGCTTCCATCCAGAGGCCGAAGAGCGAGAGGAGCATCCCCACAGTCACAACCAAAACTGCAAGCGGTTTGATATTTCTCACACTCCCTCACCACCTCATGTGTGAAACCGTGGAGCCTCCCTCGTTATTCCTCCGCGAGCACGCTCACGCTTCGGAGAAGGCCATCCGTGAAGAACAGCACACGTCGGGAAGAACTGAAATTTCTCGCAGGAGAGGCGAGAGGCTCGAGACGTTATGCGGGACAGTCAGCGGAGCGGTTCACTAAGGCAGAAGAACCTTACCCGGCAGGCTGCCGGTGTGCTCCCCGTTCCTGATCACGATCCGGCCGTTGACCAGCACGTGCTCGATTCCCTGCGGATACCGGTGGGGCGCCTCGTACGAGGCCTCGTCGCTGACGGTGCGGTAGTTGAAGGCCACGAGGTCTGCCTTGGCTCCCACCCGGATCACGCCGCGGTCCCTGAGGCCGAGCTTCCTGGCCGGAAGCCCGGTCATCTTCCAGACCGCCCGCTCGAGCGAGAGCAACCGCTCCTCCCGGCTGTAGCGCGCGAGGACCCGTGGGAAGGTGCCGTAGCTCCTGGGATGGGGCTTCCCCTGCCCGAGCTCCCCGTACGGGGCCAGGGCCGAGCCGTCGGAGCCGATCATGACATGAGGGTGGCTGAGGACGCGGCGAAGGTCCGCCTCGTCCAGCTGGAAGAGGATCATGTAGGCCTTGCCGCGCTCGCTCTGGATCACCTCCAGCGCGGCTTCCGCCGGGGGCACGCTCCAGGCTTGGGCGATCTCGGAGAGCCGCTTCCCTTCCACCTCGCGCCGGCTCGGGGCGTAGGCGATCATGATGGAGTCCCACCCGACATTGGTCACGAAGTCCTCCCGGCTCCCGCGCCCGCCTTCCATCTCAGCCTTGATGCGGGCGCGTGTCTCCGGCTCGGCGAGGCGTGCCAGCATCGCGTCGATGCCCCCTTCCAGCGCCCAGTCGGGGAGAAGGGTGCGGAGGGTGGTGCTGGAGGCGGTGTACGGATAGACGTCTGCCGTCACGTCGAGCCCTTCGGCGCGGGCCGCATCGATCAAGGCGATGGCGTCAGCGACCTTCCCCCAGTGAAGCCGCCCCGCCGCCTTGAGGTGACTCACCTCTACCGGCAGCTCGCCCTCGCGGCCGACCTGGATCGCCTCGGCGATGGCGTCCAGGAGGGCCGCCCCCTCGCCGCGGATGTGGCTGGCGTAGAAGCCGCGGTGCCGGCCCGCCACGCGCGCCAGCTCCACGATCTCCGTGGTCTCGGCGAAGGAGCCCGGGGCGTAGATGAGCCCCGTGGAGAGCCCCCACGCCCCGCCTTCCAGGCTCTCGGCCAAGAGGCCCTTCATGGTTTCCAGCTCTCCCTGGGTGGGAGTGCGTCGGGCAAAGCCCATGGCTCCGATCCGGAGCGTGCCATGGCCGACGAGCTGGATTACGTTGACGGCGCAACCGTCCCGTTCAAAGCGGCGGAGGTACTCCTCGACCGACGTCCAGGAGAGGTCCATGCCGGCCGGGAGGAAGAGCGCAAACCCCTCGAGCTCCGCACGGAACGAAGGGTTCACCGGCGCGGGGGAGAACCCGCAGTTCCCGACCACCTCGGTGGTCACCCCCTGGCGGATCTTGGACTCGGCGCGGCGGTTGGCCCAGAGCCGCCAATCCGAATGCGAGTGGATGTCGATGAAGCCGGGCGTGACGGTGAGCCCCGCGGCGCCGATGGTCCGCCCCGCGCGCTCGCGGGAGAGATCCCCGATGGCGGTGATGGTGTCTCCCACGAGCCCCACGTCGGCGCGTGCGCCGGGGGTGCCGGTGCCGTCGATGAC
>JACQRS010000042.1 GCA_016206385.1 Candidatus Rokuibacteriota bacterium
ACGCCGAACTGGCGGCAGAAGTCGGCGTACTTCTGGTTGGAGAGCGCCTTGAGCGGCGTCGTGTAGGCCAGCCGCTGGCGACGGGCCAGCGCCTGGAAGATGGCGAACTCGGCGATCAGCGTCTTGCCCGCGCCCGTCGGGGCCGACACGATCACCGAGTCTCCCTCCAGGATGACGCGCACCGCGCTCACCTGGAAGGCGTCCAGGGTGAACGGGTAGCGCGTGACGAAGCTACGGTAGAGGTCGAGGGCCTCGGCGCTGAGCCGGCCGGCGCGGTAGGCCGCCTCCAGCTCCTTCGGCAGAATGTCGGTGAGAATGTTGCGGTCTCCTCTCGCATCAGCGTACCACGGCCCCGCCGGCGAGGAAAATGTCAGCGCATCCACGCCCTCGGCGCGGGTACCCCGCCGCCACCCCCGGGGCCGACCGTGCTACAATCCAGCCCGCATGGGAACGTTCTCCATCGAGATTCAAATTCGGGCCGCCGGTAACTCTGGCAGTCCCCCGAAGCCGGTCAAGTGTCTAGTCGATACCGGCGCGGCGTTCTGCCAATTTCCTGCAGGCTTTCTGACCTCGTTGGGAATCACCCCAGACCGGGTGGTCCCTGTCATGTTGGCCGATGGGACGAGAGGAGAATCTCCGGCGAGATGGGCTGAAGTGTTCTATGAGGACCGACGTGCGTACACGCTAGTTCTTTTCGGTCGCGAAACAAGTCTCGCGCTGCTTGGCGCCCACGCCCTGGAAGGCCTCGGCCTGGCAGCTGATCCAGTTCGAAAGGCGCTCGAGCCCACCCGTTTTCCCCTGGCTTGAGTAAATCCGATGCTCGTCTATCACGCTGCGATCACCGCGGCCCCGGACTACCTGGAGCGCCGTGCACCTCACCGCCAGGCCCACCTCGAACGGCTCACCGGGCTCCGGGCGCAGGGGATCATGATCGGCGGGGGCCCCGCCCCCGACGGCCGGACCGCGGATGTCTTCTACCGGGTCAACGAGCTGAGCCAGATCACCGCCCTCATCGAGGAGGACCCTTACTACGTCAACCGGGTCTGGACCGGCTACCGGCTCAAGACCTTCGCCCAGTTCGTGGAGCCGTGGGAGCTCCCCCCGGTGGTCGTTGATGGCTCGCGCAGGGGCACCATCGCGGAGGGAGTCGCGACGGAGTCGGACATGGCGACGTTCGCGCTCATCGAGCTCCGCGGGGCGGGCCGGCTCGCCTTCGGGGGTTTCTTTGAAGGCGGCCAGACCTTGGGGCTCTTCCGGACCGCGGATCCCGAGGAAGCTCTCGGCTGGCTCAGCGGGACTGGCTTCTGGAAACCCGAGAGCCTCACGTCCCGTCCGCTTGTCTGGGTGCTCTAGGGTCCGTGCCCGCGGCGGCCCGGTGAGTCTTCGCGATGATCGAGAGGAGGCCAACCATGGAGCTGGTCCGCATTCCCGAGGTCCACGAGTTCTCGCCCGAAGAGCAGGCGGTGATGGAGGGGATGAAGGCCTGGTACAGGATCGACGTCGTTCCCAAGATGAGCCGGGTGATGCGGGTCCACAAGGCCTTCGGGCGGGGCTACGGCCGGGCCACGCGCCGGGCGATGACCGACGGGGCCCTCAGCCGGAAGCAGAAGGAGATGCTCGCCGCGACGGTCAGCGCGGTCAGCGTCTGCGAGTACTGAACCGTCGCCCACGTGGCAGCCGGGAAGCTGCAAGGCTACGCCGAAGATCGGATCTGGTACGAGTTGGCCTTCACCATCGGCCTCACCAACGGCTTGAACGCCGTGGCCGATGCGCTGCGGTTACCGCCGGAGTTCACGCCGGCGCGGGACCGGACCCCGCTGATCCCGCTCGTGGACCCCGACGCGGCCTCCCCCGAGGTCAAGACGGTCTTCGACGAGGCAGCCGCCTTCTTTGCCATGGAGCGCCCGCCCACCGTCCTCCGCGCCCTGGCCCACGACCCCGGATACCTGGCGGACTACTGGGTGGCCCTCACGGGGATTTTCGCCGACGGCACTCTCGATCGGCTGACCAAGGCGGTCATGGCCTTCGCCACGTCGGTCACGGCCAAGTCGGAGTACGGCACCGACTTCCACTTGAGGGAGATGCGGCGGCTCGGCGCCTCTGAGCTGGCCGTGATCGAAGCGTTGGAGGTGATTCAGCTCTTCAGCGGCTTCACCAAGATCGCTGACACGCTCCGACTGACCCCCGACTTCCCGGTTCCCCGTGACTCCTGAGCGCCGGACCCTGCGATCCCGGCTTCGCGCGGGTGTCATCGGGCTCGGCTACGGGCGGGCCCACATCCCTGGCTGCCAGGCGGTGGGGGTTGAGGTCGCGGCTCTCTGCCAGCGGAACCGGGCCCAGGCCGAGTCGCTTGCCAGGCGCTACGGCGTCCCCGAGGTCTTTGACCGCTGGGAGGATCTCGTCGCCGAGCCTGAGCTGGACCTGGTCGTGATCGCCACGCCGCCTCACCTCCACCACGCCATCGCGCTCCGCGCCCTCAAGTCCGGCAAGCACGTGCTGTGCGAGAAGCCCCTCGCCATGAACCTCAGGGAAGCGCGCGAGATGGTGGAGGAGGCCGCCCGCGCCAGCCGGGTCGCGGTGACCGGGTTCAACTGGCGTTTCACCTCCGGCATGCAGACCCTTGCCGGGCTCACAGCCGAGGGCGCTCTCGGACGCGTCTTCCACGTCAGTGCCACCTGGCTCGGCAGTCGCTTTGCTACTCCCGAAACGCCTCCCAGCTGGCGGCTCGATCGGACCCTCGCGGGAACGGGATGCCTCGGGGACATGGGCGTGCATCTGGTGGACCTGATCCGTTGGCGCGTGGGGGAATTCGTTCGCGTTGCCGCCCGGGCCGGGAGAGCCTACCCGGACCGGGTCACGCTTCGCGGAACCCCGGCGGATGTCGAGGACTACGTGACGGTCTTGGGAGAGCTCTCGACAGGAGCCCAGGCCACGCTCAAGGTAAGCCGCGCCGCCCACGGCTATACCTTCTACCACCGGCTCCAGCTCTTCGGCAGCGCGGGGGCCCTCGACTACGCGATCGCCCGGGGCGCCGGGAAGCGCTGGTTCCGCGGCCAGCTCAGGCAGGCGCTGCCGGGACAGCCCTTGCACCCCGTCAAGCTCAGCGGCAGCCTGCCGAAGGGACTCGATCCCGGTGACATCTCGGAGGTTATCGGAGGCGCTACGATCGCTCCGCTGATCAAGGCGATGGCGCGGGCGATCCGGAGGGGGGAACCGGTGAGGCCGAGCTTCGAGGACGGGCTGCGCGCTCAGGCCGTGCTGGACGCTGTGATCGAGGCGGCCCGTTCAGGCACCTGGGTCGAGGTGCAGGCGTAACGTCGGTGGGCCTGCTGCGTGCCCTTCTATCTCGATCTCTAAGGGAAGCCAGGTCCCACGGTTTGAGATCCGGCTTCGCCCCGATTTGGAC